>JASHWB010000291.1 GCA_030044295.1 Candidatus Acidiferrales bacterium | reverse complement strand
AGGATAGGAATAGTTCCATTGATAATCGAAGTTCGTGTAGCAAGTACCCGTGACGCCAGCCGGGCAGGTAGTGACAGCGCACCCCGCGCCTCCAGCACAGCAGGATTGCCCAGGCTCACACAGGCAGTTTGGGTCGTTGGGGTTGCATTCCACATTGTAAGTCGCGCTCGCTGCCTGAAAGCCTCCAGAGATCATTTCGAATTGGCTGGGCCACGAGTTCGGGTCTCCGATGTTATATAGCACATTCACGTACGGGGCGTAGGAAACCGCGAACGAGGCGGGCAGGGTGGCGACGCCACTGATCTGAGACGTCAGTTGATTCGGTGTTGGAACGACACCGGAAATGGGCAAGGGTGGGTTCGTCCCGGCGCTCGCTCCGTTAGCAACAGCGAGTCGCATAGCTTCCGTAACTACGTTGACGCCCGAATCGGCGGCGTAGAACGAGCCACGATAGTTGCGATAGTAGCCGTTGATCAGCGCGTCAGACGAGGTCAGGTAAACGATCGCGAGGCTGGCCGCGCCGAGTATCGCCAGGAGTCCGAGAGTGATCAACAGCGCGACGCCGCGCTGCCGAGCGAGCCTTCGCGGACTGTTGGTGGAGTGAAGTTGTGCGAGCGAGCACGTTTGTTCGGTCATGGTTTTACTCCGATTGACACGCGTCAGTCTTTAAAGTCACCGATGCTGATGCCCCTCAGGTCCACGACGGTGGAAGCTTGCTGGATGAGGTACGGGCCGCCGTCGAAGCCATTGGAAAATTTATTGAGGTTGACGTCGGTTCGAGGCGGGGTGCGCCCTACGAGAGAAACGCGGACGGCGCGGACAAGGCTGAAGTCATACGGAGCGTTGTTTGTCGGGGCGGTATCGCAATCAACGCCGTTCCACTCAGTGCAGTACTGGCTGGAGTCATAAAAAAAGTTGGCGATATCGGGCTGGCCATTCGCTTCGTTGCTCCAAAGAGCCGCGCCCACTTTGAAGCCGATGACCTGATCGGCCAAAACCGCGCATCCATTGGAATCGCAACGAACAAGTTGCGGATCCTCGGAATTCGAGGGATTCGATTGCACCTGGTAGGTAATCGGGCTCGACGACTTTCCAATGTCGACCAGGTAGGCGGTGGCCGAAGGGCCAAAGGTCGTGGCGAGAGCGTACTCATAATTGCTACCACTGGGATTTGACAGGATGCCCTGCGCGTCAGTCGTGCTATTTGGCAACGCGATATCTGTTCCTGAAACCGCGCCTCCGCTTGTGAGCGTGACGGCGCTCATGCAGTATGGGTACTGCTCGATGGCGCATTCCATGCTGCTACCGGACGGGAACTGAATTACAAGTACTTCGTCGCCACTTTTGAAGCAGGCGGCGTCTGCGGCATTGTTTGCCGAACTGGTCGGATCTGTCCCGTACAGAGTGCCACTGCTTACGCTCTGTCCGCCCTTGTCCACAGACAATTGTAATACCGGCGGATATCCGGTAGTGGTGGCCGCACAGCCAACCTTTTGCGGCCCGAAAATGGTGAGCGAATCGAAGCAGGCGCTCGGCACCGGGTAGCCGTACGAGGAATTGGGGGCGCAGGTAGCGGCTTTCCCGGGAACGTTGTTTTCGATGATGACGCCCGCCGAAAAGTCTGGCGCGCCTGTCGCGCCGGCCAACAAGTTCTGACCGCCAGCGGACAAATCCATCTGTAGCTGCGCAGTAGCGTTACGAAGCTCGAGGTTCACACCGGAGAGATTTTCCTGCGTTGTAATGGAATTAATGTGCTGGTCAAAGACCGCGAAAGCCGTGCCAGCAACGACAAGAAAAACTACCATCGCCACCATTAATTCAATCAAGGTGAAGCCCCGGGATGGGCCGCCGGAGGAGCGCCAATGTGATTTGCCAACAAACGCTGTATACACTTGCTTCATGGCCGCACCATGCTGATTTGAAAGCTCACGGGAGTGCTGAAGACGTTGATATTCTTCGTGACGATCACCGTAATTCGCCGGACTCCATTGGCAGTCACAGACGCTCCGGCTACAGACGTGATGGTTGGACCCGAGGTGATCAGCCATCGCCGAGTGAAGGTAGCGGCGGTGCCTGCCCCGGGACCGGGAACGCCGCACGCTGCGGGGGTTCCAACGCAGCCTGTGTTGGTGTGCACGATCGTGGCAGTCACCGGGCTGAACGTGGGAGGATTGCTCCCCGGATTCATCACCATCTGGGTCTGGGTTTCGTAGTCGGCGCCGGAAGACTCCGAGACCGTTACCTCATCGCACCACTGATCGGTAGTCGCGCATGGCGTTGAGCTGAGAGCGCCACCTGGCCAGAGGTTGGCGTCGGTGGGATCAGTACTTTCCGCAGTGCCGGTCTCGTACTGGGTGGTAGCGGTGGTGACGGTGAGTTCGCCAGAAGGATACTTGTTTAGGCTGTCGAGCTTTTCTGAAGCCAGAATGCTGGCCATGCTCATATAACGCGAGCGGGTACCTGCTTCCATCGTTGCGGCAATCTGAGCCGCCACGCTCAGGAGCCCGATGGCAAGCACGACCATAGACACGAGTACCTCAATGAGCGTGAACCCACTCTGTGGAGCGGTTTTCAAAGCGCGAGATCTGCGATCTCTACTGGATGATTGTGCTCGAAACATTTCCCACTTCCGATACAGCGATATTGATCTGCCTGTTCTGGTACTTGAACGAAAGAGCGGGCGGCTGACTTGCGCCCGGACACGTTCCGCCAGCCCCATAGACCGTTCCGTTGGGGCAAAGCGTATAGGTGGACGTTCCGGAGCCGGTGTTTATCGTTACGTATGAGGAAAGAGGAGCCGCAGGAGCTGCACCGCTGGATGGAATCGTGAGCACGTACGTGTTGGCGGGTGCGGTAATCACGAACGTACAGATTTGGCCGGACTTGATCGCCTGGTACCTTGCGGTGGTGAGCGCCGAAGTAAAATCGCTGACGGCGGAGTTGATCCGCATGTTGGTCATGGCGCTATTCAAGACCGGGATGGCGGCGGCGGTGAGGACGATGCCGACGCTGACAACGATCAGCGCCTCGAGGAGGGTGAATCCGGCTCGGGCACTGCGGAGCTTCATCCCGCAGGCGCCGTGTTTTTCCACTCGGTTTCCGTTCAAGCTAGTCTTTCTCCTCGAATCGGACCTTACGTCCTTAGGCTGAACCAGTTACGAAATTCAGAACATGCTGCATCCGGATTAGCGCCGCTTTCGAGCTGCTATAACGGCACGTCATGACCCAAAGCAAAAGAGCCGCTAAGTCTATCCAATGGAATGGCTTCCGGGGTGTATCAGGGCCATGTTTTTCCAAGGAGCTATCGCCGCGGGGTGAAAACGTAACCGGATCGGGGTTCGATTACACAGCTCCGGTCCGCACAGCTTTCGATTGCAGAATCAGTAAGCAGCCGTGAGAAGAGGCTGGAGCGCCGCCAAAAGCAAGACCGTTTTGCCAGGCCAGATGCCGGGGAGTCCAAAAGCGCGATTGCAATTCCCCGCGGAGCAAGGTATTTTCCCGGCGGGTGCGGAGTGCGACCGTCTTTTGACGTGCGCTAGCTAGCGACGGAAAAGATCGACGGTGGAGGACTCATATATGGGCAGGATTCAAGCGGCGATTTTGTGCGCGGGCCTGGCGATTGCGCTGACGAGCGGATCCGCCCGCGCGCAGAAAAGTAAGCTGGTGAACGAGGCCTCGCTGCGAAACGCGGCCGACAATGGCAGCGAGTGGCTAACCTACGGACATGATTACGGCGACACGCACTACAGTCCGCTGAAACAGATCGATACGAAAGACGCGGGACGGCTGGGGCTCGCCTGGTATTTTCAGACCGATTCAGATCAGGGAACGGAAGAGGCGAATCCCGTTGTCGCGAATGGAACGATGTACGTGACGACGGCGTGGGACCTCTTATACGCGCTCGACGCGCGCACCGGAAAACTGAAGTGGAGTTGGGACCCGAAGATGGGCCACATGAATTTTCCGCGCGGATCGGCAAACAACCCGGATCGCGTGCGGACCGGGCCAAGCTTGTGCTGCGGTCCTGGCAATCGCGGCGTAGCCGTTTACGAAGGCAAAGTCTATATCGGGTTGCTGGACGCGCGGCTGGTGGCGTTGGACGCTGAAACCGGGAAAGTTCTATGGGACGTGCATACGGCGGACGAAAACTCGGACTACAGCATCACGGGCGCGCCGAGAGTGATCCGCGGAAACGTGGTGATCGGTAACGGAGGCGGCGAATACAACGTTCGCGGCTACGTGTCCGCTTACAACGCGGAGACAGGCAAGCTCGTGTGGCGCTTCTACACCGTTCCAGGCGAACCCGCGAATCCGATGGAAGATAAGGCCATGGCCATGGCCGCAAAGACGTGGACCGGCACCTTGCACGACCATGTTGGAGGCGGCAATCCGTGGAACGCGATCTCCTATGATCCGAAGCTGAATTTGATTTACATCGGCACCGGGCAAGGCGGCCCATGGGTGCGCAAATACCGCAGCCCCGGCGGCGGCGATAATTTGTTTATCTGCTCGATCGTCGCGCTGCACGCGGACACGGGAAAATTCGCGTGGTATTTCCAGGAGACGCCCGGCGATGTGTGGGATTACGACTCGACCGCCGACATCATGCTCGCCGATATCAAAATCGACGGCAAACTGCGGCACGTGGCCATGCAATCTCCGAAGAACGGCCTCTTTTACGTGATCGACCGCACCGACGGCAAATTCATTTCCGGCGCGCCGCTGGAGCGGGTCACGTGGGAAAAGGGACTCGATCCTAAGACGGGGCGGCCGGACATCGATCCGAACGCGTTTTACGACAACAAAGACGCGCTGGTGTATCCAGGCCCTGGTGGAGGGCACGTGTGGCAAGGAATGTCCTTTAACCCCGACACAGGACTCGTCTACGTGCCGGGAATGAATGACAGCCCGTTCACCTACGTAGCCGATCCGAATTACAAATACAAATTTGGCGACTACGACTTCGCGATCATTTTCCGCCGGCCTGCCGGGCCGCCCCGCCAGCAAGCCGCGGGAGAAACGCCAGCGCCGCCGCGCATGACGCCGTTCCTGGTTGCGTGGGATCCGGCCACGGAGACGAAGCGTTGGCTGCTTTCCGACATGGGCGGAGGCGGAACGCTGAGCACGGCGGGCGGGCTTGTGTTCGCCGCCTCGGATGTGGGCGATTTCGAAGCCCTCGACGCAAAAGACGGAACGAGCATATGGAAAGTGAAGCTGACGCCAGGATTCGGCAATCCGATTACGTACTCGATCGACGGAAAACAGTACGTTTCGGTGCTCTGCGGACGCACGGGCAAGAGCCGCGTGTACACGTTTGCCGTGGACGCAAATACGCCGATGCCGGGTTCGCCCTTTAGCGGGCACTAACGAGCGGAGTCTCATAGCGCGAACAGAATCGCGGGCGTAGCAGCGCTACTCGTGGTTGATCATAAAGGTGGCCATCTGCGAGAGAAATTCGCGCAGAAACACTTCAGCTTCCGCCGGGAGCGCCGCTTCGGCGAACGCGTGTTCCATCAGAGCCATCCAGCGGTCACGGGCAGCGCGATCAACGCGGAACGGCATGTGGCGCGCACGCAGCCGCGGATGGCCGCGGCGCTCGACGTAGCGCTGCGGGCCCCCAAAACGGCCGATCAGGAAATCGCGGAGGCGTTCTTCGGCGCCGGCTAAATCGTCGCGCGGGTACATCTGACCGAGAATTTCGTCAGCCGGCACCTGGCGGTAGAAAGCGGCAATCAGGCGCGTGAAGCCTTCCTCACCAATCAACGCATAAACATTCAGTTCATCCATAGATACGGAAGCCGGCTAATAAGACGGCATGCCACGCATATACGTCCTCGATCATTAGATCACACCGAGCGCGGCGATACAGACCTCTCGTATCTGCCATAGTTCGTCCAACGAGTAGCGCGTCGTTGCACCTGTCTCTCTCATCCACTGGCGCAAGAAGTGGCGGTGAAGGCTGGTCTTATAGTCGCCGATCTGGCCAGGCGAAATATCTTCTTCGTAAAGAAATTCGCTGATCGGCTCGGAAGGGTTGGTTTCCGCTTGCGTCACATCGACCCGCTTTTCTCTGTAGCGAAGAAAGCAGTGCGCCTCCGGCAGGCTGTCGAGGCCGTACCTTTCGAGGACGGGAGCAATCCCGGGCGTGTTCCGGCCGTTCATCCGATAAATTCCAATCACAAGAGCAGTTTGTATGCCCTGCTCCTGAGCCAACACGTTAAGGAGTGCGTGTTTGGTGCTGCAAGTTCCTCGAGCCTCGCGAAGCACGGTGACTAGGTCGTCGCGATTTGAAGTGCGGCCATACGGTATCCGGTTGACGTATGCCGCGGCGGCGCGGAAGTCCCTGACTCCAATCGCGACAAACTCGCCGGTGATGATTCCACGCGATTCGAAGACCACAGGATCGAGGACTTCCCACGAATAGAGAGTTTGCAAGACCACCACCTTCAAGGCGAGCTCAATGGCAGGCCGTTGCGTCCTGACTGATAGAGCAGCACGTCAGGCCGAGAATGGCAACAGTCTGCGTTTTTTCTTAGGATTCTCGAACGATGGAGCGGGATAAGGGAATCGAACCCTCGCCTCCACCTTGGCAAGGTGGCGTACTACCACTATACGAATCCCGCGCTCAATGGAGCAGCAACACGTGAGGACGAACCTTTATAGCACGCTGAACGAGGCGCGAACAAGGGCTGGGCGCGAACCTCGATGCGCGGATACGCGCGATCGACGAAGCTTTGCTGCTCGCGCAAGATGAACGCGAGCCGCGAACTAATCGACTTCGAGGATTCGCGTAGCCTTCACCACCGGCGATTTCTTTTGGCGCTCTGCGAAGCGCTCGGCGCGATCGCGGTCGATGTAGACGCGGGCAAACTTTTCGCCATCGTGGTAGTAAACGGTCACCTGCCAATGGCGATGCTTGCGACGACCGTCTTTACGCAGTCTGCTGGAACCGGAACTTGCTGCCCTTTTCTTTTTCACGTCGGAATGAACCTCAATTTCAGCGACTATGGCAATTTTAGCGGCCGCGCGCAAGTAGCAACTTAGCGTTTAACCCCAATGTTAATTAGGCATTCCGCGTTCATGGGGCAGTAATAAGGCAGGAACGAGATTAGCGCGAAGGATGAAACTTTTCAAGCGATGCGCGCGTATCCATATTCGAGGGGAAACACGATGCGCACGCAAACATGCGGAGAGTTCGAAATCGAAGATGTGCTGGGGCATCCGGCACAGATGGTGGAGGAGCTGCGCGCCGGCCTATCGGACGGCGCCAGGATGCTTCCCGACCCGAAAAGAGCCGGATTCTACGAAGTGCGGGGCGAAGAACTGACCTATTACGTCCACGTAATTCCAAGCTCGGGCAAAGTGTTGCTGCTGGCCGCGTGGCCAACGACCTAAGGCAACCCTTCTGATATTTTAGGCTGCCGAGTTTTATTTCAACTCATCCTGAGTACTCAGGAGATGCGTATTCAGGTCGGGAGTACACTCGACTTCGGTGATGTCTGTGTCGTCCTGGCGCTGCCATTTCTTGGTGCTGGTCCAAACACCATCCCAATTCTTCGGGTCGGTCATGATGTACTTGACTTCCAGCGTTTTCCCGTCGTTGATCAGCTGCATGCGCTCGATGATGTGAAACTCATCGCTGAGCGGCAGGCCCGAATCGATCCAGTGATGCGCGGTAACCATGCTGGTCGTGTCCACCACGAGCGTGTCACCCTCCCAATGCCCGACGGAATCACCGTTGAACGAGCGAACCACGATGTCGGGATCTGTGTGCTGGCGGCCATCGATATAAATGATGCGCAAGGCATTTTCGAAGCCGCTGACCATGTAAATGGCTGTGGGAAGCTGAATCATGGCGATCGGCCAGACGCGCGTCATAATCATCGGCATTCCCGCCGGATAGCACTGGCCGATATCGTCGCGAAACGCTTTGTGTTCCTTGGCTGCTTGCTGCGCTTGTTCGTACGCCGCTTGTGCGGCGGGCTTGAACTTCGGATAGGGCGGGCCAAACATGAACGAGCTGAATCCGGAGCTCAGATCGACCATCCATACGCCCGTAAGATTGAATGGCGGTTTCGGACGCGGTTTGGCGAGATTATCCGGAGCGAGGGCCCCCTCGGGAAATTCCTCTGAGGACTGCGCTTGCTTGTCTTGCGTCTGCTGAGTTTGCGCGGGCGCTCCAAGCGCGGCGGCCGCAAGAGCGAATAAGAGCGTGAGGCTGGCAACGAAAAACTTTTTAGTTCGGCGCATATGCCCTCCCGACGAAGTGGTTGACGCTTCCTTCGAGATCCCCCAAGTGCGTGCCACTTTACGAGTGTTTCGAACGCAGGTCAACGGATACCCGCAGAATTCGCAAGGACCGCGCCGCTGAGAGGGAACGCACTTCGTGAATCCAATCGACAGCGCGAGCGGGACACGATATTATTCGGGCCGCGATCTTAGCATTTTCGGGGGTGGGCCCGATGCTGCCGAATTTCTGTAACTGGCTGTCGAACACGCCGCTCAGTATGAAGATTCAGACCGTCCTGTGGATCATTCCCGCAGTGCAGACGATTCATATTCTGTGCGTGGCAATTGTCATGTCCACGATGGCGATGCTCGATTTCCGTCTGGCCGGCGTGACCGGGCGCAGCCAACCCATTTCCCATGCTGTGAATCGATGGGTGCCGTGGGTCTGGGGCGCGCTGCCGGTGATGCTGCTGACCGGTTGCATTCTGATCATCGGAGAACCGACTCGCGAGCTGATGAATCCGTATTTTCGAACGAAGATGGCGCTGCTGGCGATCGTCGTTGTGATCACGGCGTTCGTGTACGTGCGCAACAAGAAGGAAGCGTATTGGGAGAGCCGGGCGGTGGCGGCCAAATTCGCGGGAGCCTTTTCGTTGCTCCTGTGGATTGGGATCGTCACGGCAGGCCGCTGGATTGCATACTACTGATGGCGGCGCTCCACGTGACAAATTGCTGGGTACAAATATTCCGGGCCCGATGATCATTCCGCAATTTTGCTCCTGGGTTCAAAACACACGGATGGCTTCGGCCATTCGCACTTCGACGTGGCTCTTCCCGACCATTGAATCCGTTCACGTCCTGGCGATCACCATCGTGGTTGGCTCAGCGGCCATGTTCGACTTTCGGTTGCTGGGAATCGCCTCGCGCGACCGCACCGTCACCCAAGTGCACAGGGAAGTTTTGCCGTGGACCTGGGCTGCGTTCGCTTGCGCGGTTGTCGCCGGGTTCTTGATGTTCAGCTCCGATGCGGTGAAGTATTACGAGAATGGTCCCTTTCGCTGGAAAATGTTCACGCTGCTTTTGGTCGGGCTGAACGCTGCGATTTTCGAGTTTGGACCGTTCCGCGGAGTCTCGCGATGGGATAGCGAGAAAAAGACGCCGCTTTCCGCCAAGCTCGCCGGAGGAATTTCGCTCGTGCTCTGGGTTTTCGTGGTCGGCTTCGGCCGCTGGATCGGCTTCACCAAGCAATAGATTTTCTCACCACCGCACTCAGCGGAGGAAAACTGCCGCCGCGCTGTTTAAACTGCAGGGAATCCCGCTCGTTTTAGATACAATTCCTTTTGCTTTCCGCGAGACCGATGCGTTGAATCCCAGTCACACAGGGCAGCTAAGCCCGGCTTACATCGAGGCGGGCACCGGAGAATTCTGGCGCGCCAACGTGGCGCTTTTTGCCGCCGCATTCAGCACGTTCGCGCTGCTCTATTGCGTCCAGCCATTGCTGCCGGAGCTTGCGCGCGTGTTTCGCGTCAGCCCCACGGAAAGCAGTCTG
>JASHWB010000290.1 GCA_030044295.1 Candidatus Acidiferrales bacterium | reverse complement strand
GCGGAGGATCGTTGTAGCCCATCGTCCACGCGCCGCTTTACAGGTTCAGCTGCCTGAACGCGGCGCTCATCCCGCAACTTCTCCGTCAGCAGCGCTCGTGCGCGATGTAGCCGCGATCGGACCGTCCCTACCGGACATTCCAGCGCCGAGGCCGCTTCTTCATAGCTCATTTCCTGTAAATCGCAGAGCACGAGCGCCTCACGATAGTTTTCAGGCAATGTGCCGATGGCGCGCTTCAGATGCTGCATGGCCTCGTCGTCGTAGCGGTTATCCGCATGCCGAGCCGCTCCGTTTCCATTCGACGGAACCGTCCGCATACCCTCCTCATCGCCATCGAAGCCGACAAAGCGCTGCTCCTGTTCCCATCGCTTCCGCAAATGGTTTCGCGCGATGCCGAACAAAAACGCCCCGACGCTGCCTCGCGCGGGATCGAACCGCTTGGGATCCCGAACAATGGCCATGAAGACCTCTTGTGCCACATCCTCGGCCACCGCAGCATTCCCACTCATGTGCAGCGCAAACCGATATATGGTTGGCTGCTTGCGGCGGTATAGCTGCACAAACGCATCCTCGCTACCGGCGATGATCTGGCTCAGCAGGCCCTCGTCAGTCAGTTCGATCGACGCTTTCATCTGGCCCGTTTCATATGTCTCGGAGCGGGCCCGGTCGTCCGCATGCCGTATTGGGCTGCCCGCTTGGTCGTTCGACGGCCCACCTTGCTCTTCGTTTACTCTTCCCATTGACCCATCCGGAAGTTCCCGAAAAGAGATGTCCTTTTCGAACGGCAACCCGAGCAGCTGCCGCCAGGTACGTTCGGCTCTGTTTCTAACCCGCCCTTTCGAATTTCCACTCGCCGACGGCGCCGGAACGCGGCTCAAAAGCCATTCGGGGCTGGCTCCCTGGACTCGGGCAAGAGCTCCTTGACCCTCCGCAGCCCGCGCGGTACAATTTCTTTGTGGATCGCTTCCTCCGTGCCGGGGTCTTTTCCGCCTGTTGTTGTCCGGGCGCAGCCGGCGTGGGTCTGCGGTCCGAATAGTACCAAGGCTATCAATCGGATTCATCAGCCCGCTGCCAGTCGTAGGTCTGGACGCGGGCTTTTTCATTTTTTGACCAACTGTCTCGATGAGATGGAGAGGAACCTGAGTGAGTAGCAACGGCAACAGTCTCCCGGCCAAGGAAACAGCGGCCCAGCGCACGGAACGCCTGAAGCAGGCCAAAAACCCCTGGCAAGCTCTGGACGAAATCCGGGGGTTCGCCCGTACCGGGCGCGACACCATTCCCCCTGAATGGAGCCTCTATTTCCGCTGGTGGGGCATTTACACGCAAGGCGACGGGCGAGGCGCGGTTGGTGGCGTGGGCGGCGAAGGCAAGGCCTCGCAGTATTTCATGCTGCGCGTGGCACTGCCCAACGGTCTCCTGACCTCCAAGCAGCTCAGGACCATTGCAGATGTTTCGAGCCGCCACTGCCGCGGCATGGCGGATATCACTGTCCGCCAGAACATCCAGTTGCACTGGCTTACCATCGAGTCCATCCCAGAAGTGATCGATACCTTTGCAGCCGCCGGGCTTTATACCAAGGGCGCGTGCGGAGACACCGTGCGCAATATGACCGGCTGCCCTCTCGCCGGCGTTGCCGCGGATGAAATTTACGACGCCTCTCCGCTTTTGTTGGAGACGGCTAGAATCGTGCGCGGTCAAACCGAGTTCTACGACCTTCCGCGGAAATTCAAGATCTGCATGACGGGGTGCCCGGTGTGGTGCTCCTACCCGGAAATCAACGATATCGCCCTCACCGCTGTCCACCGGCACCAGAATGGAAAGCGCGACGTTGGTTTTTCCGTGCGCGTCGGCGGAGGGCTGGCCACGGAGCCATTTCTCGCCGCGCGGCTGAACTGTTTTGTGCGCCCCGAACAAGCGGTAACGGTCACGCGCGCCATCGTCGAAATTTTCCGCGACGCGAACATCCTTCGTGAACATCGCAAGCGCGCGCGCATGAAATATCTGTTTCTGAAGTTTGGCTGGACGCCCGAGAAGTTCCTCGGCGAAATCGAGAATCGCATCGGTTTCAAGCTCGATCCGGCGGCGGAAGAGCATCCGCCTGCAGACGTTTTCCGCGATCATGTAGGCATTTACGCGCAAAAACAGCCGGGGATCTCCTACGTCGGAGCTTCCGTCCTGCGCGGCCGCATCACGCCGGATCAGATGCGGCTTGCCGCCGACTTGTCCGAGCGCTTTGGCAGCGGCGAAGTCCGCACCACCAACATGCAGAATCTGCTGCTGGTAAATATTGCGAACGATAAGACGGAAACCGTCGCTCGTGAATTGGAATCCGCGGGTTTGCCCGTCGCTGGTTCCTCGTTCCGCCGCGGCGCCATCTCTTGCACCGGCACCGAATTCTGCAAGCTGGCCATCACCGAAACCAAGGCTTATACCCGGTGGCTAATCGACGAACTGGAAGAGCGCGTGCCTGCTTTCGACCAGCAGATTAAACTCAACGTGACCGGTTGCACGAACTCCTGCGGCCAGCACTGGATCGCCGATATCGGCCTCGAAGGCAAGAAGCTGAAGTCCGGCAAGGAGATGCTTGACGCCTATTACTTCTCGTTGGGCGGCGCCGTCGGCGAATATCAGCGCCTTGCCCGTCCAGTCGGCTACCGCTGCTTCGCCACCGAGGTGCCGGATGCCATCGCGCGCCTGCTAAAGACCTACGTTGCTACGCGCGAACCCGGAGAAAATCTCCGCGCCTATTTCGCACGGTTTTCCGATGAAGAGCTGCGCACTCAGCTCGCCGGGGTTGCTGCAGAAGCGGTCGTCCGCGATCACGCACCCGGCCCTATGCCGGAAGCCGTCTCTGAGTGAAACTGACGGAGATTGCCAAACAAATGACTGACGGCGGAAAAGTCTATCTGGCAGGCGCGGGACCGGGAGACCCCGATCTGCTTACGGTGAAAGCGCTTCGGCTTCTCGCCTGCGCCGACGTGGTTCTCCACGATGATCTTGTTCCTCCACGAATTCTCGCACTCGCAAATCCGCTCGCTGAAATTGTTAATGTGGGCAAGCGCTGCAGTGCAAAAGGCCCTGCGCAATCCGAGATTAATTCGCGCATGATCGCATCTGCACGCGCCGGAAATTCCGTCGTGCGACTAAAGGGAGGAGATCCCGGCGTTTTCGGTCGCCTAGCCGAGGAAATCGACGCGCTCGAGTCGGCGGGAATTGCTTGGGAGATCGTTCCGGGCATTACCGCCGGCCTGGCCGCCGCAGCCGCTCTTGGCACTTCGCTGACCGATCGACGAAAATCGGCACGCGTCGTAATCATCACGAATCACCACGCTGCTGGCAGCGAAGCACCCACGGAACGCGATTGGAAGGCGCTCGCCCGCGAGGATGCCACACTCCTGATTTATATGCCCGGCCATGATTTTGGGACGCTTCGCGCGCAGCTTTTGGCCGCCGGGCTCCCCGCTGAAATTCCGGCCGCAGTTGTTTCCCGTGCCGCTTCTCCGGATCAATCCGTCGAATGCGCGACTCTCGGTGAGCTCAATGCCCTGGCCCGTGTTTCCGCGCCATCGATTGTGTTGGTAGGTTGGGCCTTGGACGCCGCTGTCCGCCGGGCCCTCGCATCCCAATCCACCGCTCTCCTCGCCGAAGCCGACCTTATCCTGTCGTCTCGTTAGCCGGCAGGCGCACGCATTTCTGCCGCCGCAAATTGCCTGCGGTAAAGATCGGCATACAGCCCGCCTCGTTCGATCAACTCCTCGTGCGTTCCCCGGTCGACGATCTTTCCGTCCTGTACCACCAAAATCTGGTCCGCTTCGAGGATGGTGGAGAGCCGATGCGCGATCACCAGCGACGTCCGCCCACGCAGCGCTTCTTGAAACGCTTTCTGAATCGCCGCCTCCGACGCCGAATCCAGGTGCGCTGTCGCTTCGTCCAGGATCACGATATCCGGCGCCTTCAGCAACAGCCGCGCAATCGCCAGCCGCTGTTTTTCGCCTCCCGAAAAGCGGTAACCGCGTTCGCCCACCAGAGTGTCCAGCCCTTTCGGAAGCGATTCCACGAGCGGCAGAATCTGTGCCGCGTGCAGCGCTTCCTTCAGGTCCGCCTCGGTTGCGTCGGGCTTGGCGTAGAGCAAGTTCCCCCGAATTGTGTCGTGAAACAGGTGCGCATCCTGCGTCACCGTCCCGATCCGCTCGTGCAAGCTATCCAGTTTCGCGTCGCGAACATCGACTCCATCGATCGACACGGACCCGCTCTGGACGTCATATAGCCGCGGCACCAATTGCGTGATGGTCGTTTTGCCAGCGCCCGAGGGTCCCACGAGCGCCACCAGCGTTCCTGGCTCCGCCACGAAGCTAATCTCCCGCAGCACGGTTTTTTCCGGCCGTTTGTCCGGCACGGCAATCGACTCGAGCGATGCCAGAGAAACGTCCGCCGCCGTCGGATACCGGAACGAAACATGGTCAAAGGAAACGCGCGCCGGGCCCCTCGGAATCAGTGCGGCGTTCGGCCTTTCTTGAATCATTGGCGCGAGATCCAGCACTTCGAATACGCGGTCGAAGGAAACGAGTGCGGTCATCAAACTCACTTGAATGTTTGAAAGTCCCGCCAGCGGACCATAAACCCGGCCGAGCAAAGCTGCCAGCGCCACGACGGTTCCAACGTCCAGCGTGTGCACCGCGGCCAGCACGCCTCCCCAGCCGTAAACCAGTGCCGTGGCGAAATAGGCCATCAAGATCAACGCCATGAAGAACAGCCGCCCGTAAACCGCCTGCGTGACGGTGATATCCGATACCCGTGCGGCCTTCGTCTCGAACTCCCGGCTCTCGTCGTGCGCGCGGCCAAACAATTTGGCGAGTTGCGCGCCCGCCACATTAAAACGTTCGACCATTACGTTGTTCATCGCCGCACGCAGGTCGTAGCTCTCGCGGGTAAGTTTTTGCAGCTTTCGCCCCCACCAGCGCGCTGGGAATAGAAACAGCGGAATCAGCACCATCGCCGCCAGCGTGATTCGCCACGAGAGCACGAACATCGCGCCGAAAACGAGAGCAACCGTAATGAGGTTGCCGACCACGTTCGAAAGAATGTCCGTGAACGCCGTCCGCGCGCCGCTCACGTCCGTATTCAGGCGGCTGACCAGAGCGCCCGTTTGCGTGCGCATGAAAAACGCCAAGGGCATTTTCTGGACGTGGTCGAAAAGCTTGGTGCGCAGCGAAAGCACGATGCGCGCACCCACTCGTGCGGCCAGATTAGGACTGTGCGAGTCCCAACGTGGCGTCCAGAGCGCCTAGGATCGCCGCCAGCACCGCCAAATCAACGATCAGCGGAATGTTGCCCTTCAAAATTCCATTGTTGATGATGTATTTGTAAACGAAGGGATTAGCGACACCCACTACCGCGTCCACAATCACCACCACCATGAAAGTGGCCAGCAATGTGGCGTACGGACGCGAAAACTTCAGCATCCGCTTCGCCGTTCCCGGCCGGACGGTTTCTTTCAATACGGAGTCGTCTCGCCCGAGAGCCCTTGCGGCGCCGAGCAATCTCATCGATCCCATGCCTGCTCCCGATGTCCGCGCATTGTACCATCAGGCCATCGTTCGCCCTCCGGGCCTGTCTCAACCGCATTCATCTGCACCGCATTCAAGACAATGAACCGGCGCCTTTCCAGATTTCCAGTTCGATGCAACTTTGCATTCCCTCTACACCCGTTTTTTCTCTCCTTCAAGTTCTCATGCTACATTCGCACCTGACCGCCACATGGATACTAAGCTGGAGAAGAGGCCCGCGGAGCGAGGTTGGGGAATCTTGGATCGCAAGCGGTCCGCCGTCGATTGGATCGACGTTGTCTGGGTACTGTTCGTTCTTGGGCTGGCGTTTCTGCCTCCCATCCACGAGATTCACAAGCAGCTTATTCTTCTGGGCTTCGCCATTTTCCAGCTCTTTGAGGGTTCGCTGATTTCGCGCTACCCCCGCGCGGGACGCTACATCGCCGTCCTCGTCAAAACCGCCCTCGCCACGATCCTGCTAGATCACACGGGAGACATCAGCGGCATCAACAGCGCCTACTGGCCGATCTACTTCGTGCCGGTCGTGACCACGGCGATTTATTTCGGCCCGCTCGCCACTCTTGGCTGGACCGCACTTGCGTCCGTCTGTTACTGCTCGTATCTGATCCCCGCCCTCAAAATTTACGAGTTTACCGAAGACGCGGAGACCACACTCGCGATTCGCATCCTCTTTTTCTTTCTGGCGGCCATGCTCGTCAATCGCTTCGTGGTCGAGAATCGCAAGCAGGTGAGGCGTTACCAGGCCCTCTCGGAAACTCTTGAGGACACGAACAAGCAACTGCGCCGCGTCGAAGCCGAGGCGCGCCGCTCGGAACGCCTTGCCGCGCTCGGACAGATGTCCGCTGGACTAGCGCACGAGATTCGCAACCCTCTTGGCGTGATCAAAGGTTCGGCCGAAATGCTTTCGCAGAAACTAACAGGCGATAAACCTCTGGCGGCGGAACTTGCTGGCTACATTTCGTCCGAAGTAGACCGCTTGAACGCGCTGGTCGCGCGCTTTCTCGATTTTGCCCGCCCGGTGCATCTCGAGGCGCGGCCGCATCGCATGAATGAAATTGTTGACCGCGCGCTCAACTCCGTCCAACATCAGTTCCCGCACGCTAGCGTACGTGTCGAGCGGGAGTATGCGGCTGCGCTGCCCGAAACGATGGTTGATGAGCAACTCTGCGAGCGCGTGTTCATTAACTTGATTCAGAACGCTTTTCAGGCCATGGATGGTAATCAGGCCGCCAGCGGCACGCTCAAGCTTGGCATCAGCCCGGACAACGCCCACGCGGTAAAAGGCGTTTCTGTCACCGTTGAAGACGCCGGCCCTGGAGTCCCGCCCGAACTTCGCGAGCAAATCTTTAACCCGTTCTTTACATCGAAAAAAGACGGCGTGGGACTCGGGCTGGCGATCGTCGCCAAGATTCTAGACGAGCATGGCGGCTCGATCCGTCTCGAAGATTCGCCGCACGGAACGCTCTTCCGCGTGTTCTTCCCCTGCGAGCCGCAACGAAAATGACCCAACCGAAGCCATCGATCCTTGTTGTCGAAGATGAGCCGAAGCTGCGGCGATTGCTGGAGCTGCAGCTCGCG
>JASHWB010000022.1 GCA_030044295.1 Candidatus Acidiferrales bacterium | reverse complement strand
GACCGATCTCAACAAGCTTTCCGACGAGCTAAAGACCGCCGCGCCACACTATTTTGTGAACGTCCCGATTTTCCTTGAGCGCGTGCGCCGCAAGGTGGACGAGGCAATTCGCGCGCGTGGAGGATTTGCCGCGGCCGTCTATGCGCGTGGGTTGCGTGCGTATCAGGCCAAGCATGGCGCCATGGACCGCGCTACTTTCGCGGACTCTCTCGCGCTCCGGCTTGCAAACACCGCGATGTTTCCCGGCATTCGCAAAAGCATCGGCCGCAATTTGAAAGCGCTGATCTGCGGCTCGGCGCCACTCGCACCCGAAACGCAGCATTTCTTCATGCTGCTGGGCATTCCGGTGCTTCAGGTTTACGGGCTTACGGAAACGACCGCGATCTGTACGATGGACGATCCCGCGCATCCCGTTCCCGGGCGCGTCGGGCCAGCCGTTCCGGGGATCGAAATGATCGTTGGCGAGAATGACGAAATCCTTGTGCGTGGACCGAACGTCTTTCCAGGATATTGGCAACGCCCCGCGGAAACAGCCAAGGCGCTCGCGGGTGGGTGGTTTCATACAGGTGACCAAGGTGAAGTGGATGCCAGAGGAAACTGGCGCATTACCGGACGCCTGAAAAACCTGATCGTGCTCAATTCCGGGCACAACGTGGCGCCGGAGCCGCTGGAGCACGCGCTGGCCACACGGATTCCGGACGCGCAGCAAATCGTGCTGATCGGAAATCAGCGAAGCTTCCTGAGCGCGCTTATTGCCGTGCCGGCTTCGGGAACCGCGTCACCCGCGAGTGGCGCGAACGGAAATGGATCGCTGAGCCCTTCTGGAATCCAGTCTGTGCTGGACGTGACGAATGCGAATCTGCCGCACTACAAGCAGATACGGGCGTTTTGCATCGTCCAAGAGCCCTTCAGCGTGGAGAACGGGCTGCTGACGACGATGGGCAAGCTCAAGCGCGAGGCGATTGCAACACGATTCGCTTCGGAAATCGAAGCGCTCTACCGGAAAAAATCCGCATGAAATCCTTCCGCGGAAAAACTCTTTCGTGGACGACTACCGACGGAACCATCGAGCTGGCGCTGCATCGCGAACCTTGCAACGAAATCGGGTCGGCCACGCTCGTCGAGCTGGAAATCTTCGCTGCCGCCCTGGAGACACTCGAAAAACACGCGCAATCCGTGATCATCTGCAGCACGCGCGCCGAAGGCTTTTGCGCCGGCGCCGACCTGCGCGAGCTGTATCATAGCTCGCAAGCGCTGCCACCGGAAATGCGTCTCCCGGAAGTTCGCGGGTTTCTGGAACGCATTCACCGCGTGATGAATACGCTGGACGCCGCACCGTTTACGACGATCGCCGCCGTACACGGAGTGGTATTTGGCGGCGGATTCGAACTGGCGCTGGTTTGCGACCTTATCGTGGCCGATAAAATGGCTCGTTTCTGCTTCCCGGAGCTGCGCCTCGGCCTGATTCCTGGCTTCGGCGGCATTCCGCGGCTGAAGCGCGATCTGGGCAATGCCGTCGTTCGGGACTTGCTGCTTACCGGCCGCAGTATCAACGCCGCCAAAGCGCAGTCGGTGGGCCTCGTCAGCCAGCTTGCCGCTGAAGGAGACGCCCTGCGCGTTGCCCGAGCCACGGCCGCGCAAGCGAACAAATTCGACCGCGACACGGCGGTCTCCGCAAAGCGATTCTTGAAGACGATCCCTCGCGACGAGCTTCGCCAGGAAATCGACATTTTCTGCGAGTTGTTCACGCGGCCGGCGGTGGAAGAGGGGCTGCGCAAATTCGTCGAATCCACGGACGCGTTGCCCTATTTGCCGTGAGGGCACTCTCGGAGTTCGATCGACGCTTGGCCCGGCTGGGTCCTGAAGTACAATCGCATTCGCATCCGGCAAAAATCCGATGAACTCAATCGACCAGACCACCGAAGAAATCCTGAAGCTCGCCGCAGATCACTTCAAGGTGTCCCGCGAGCAGCTATCGCCGGGCGACGACTTCTTCAAGAAGCTGGGCATCAATAGCCTGCAGGCTCTGGACCTGTTGACGCGCCTCGAGCAGCACTTCCGCATCGAGCTGCCCGATTACGAGCTCCAGGGCGTCACCGACTTCCGCACGCTCGCCGAACGCATCCAATCTCGCCTCTGATGCTCGATCTGCGCCACTACAATTGCCTGGGCGAGGCCTTGCGGGCCGCGATCGATCGCTGGCCCAACGAAATTTGCCTAATTGAGGCGGACCGCGATCGCGAAAACGCACGCCTGACCTACCGGCAGTTCAAGCAAGCCGCGCTGCCGTTCGCGCGCGCTTTGCAAAATGCCGGTTTCAACCGGGATTCGCGCGCCGCAATCATCATGACCAATCAGTCCAAGTGGCTGATTTCCGCGTACGCGATTTTCTACGCCGGTGGCGTGCTCGTCCCGCTCGATTACAAGCTGAGCGCCGCGGAACAGCTTCAGCTTCTCGCTCACTCCAAAGCCGAAGTTCTGATTGTGGAATATCACCTGTGGCGCGCAATCACGCAGGGCGAAACTTTCAGCTCGCTCGGGACGCGCCTGGTGCTCGTCACCGAGGCGCCTGCCGGCGCGAGCCTGGCAGGAGCAAAGCGATGGGAAAACTTCCACGATTCGCGGCTGCCGATCTTCGTTCCACGGAAACGGAGCGACCCTGCGTGCATCGTGTATTCCTCTGGCACGGGCGGACGTCCGAAGGGCTGCGTTCTAACTCACGACAATTACCTTGAACAATGCCGCGCGCTGACAGCGCTCTTTCCTTTTTCGCCCGGCACTCGGTATCTGAGCATACTTCCGACGAATCACGCCATCGACTTCATGGTGGGTTTCATCGGTCCGTTCACTTGCGGTGCGACGGTGGTTCATCTGCGCACGCTGCGGCCTGAATATATTCGCGAAGCGTTCACGCGCTACAAGATCACTTACATGACTGTGGTGCCGATGCTGCTCAAGACGCTCGAACGCGGCCTGCGCCAGCGGTTCGCCGAACTTCCCGGCGGACGCCGCCGCGCGCTCCGCGCATTGATCGGCATCAACCGGGCCTTTACGCGACGCCGCCCAAGGCTGAAGCTGAGCCGCCGGTTGCTTGGACAGGTTCACAAAGGTTTTGGCGGCGAGCTTCGCGCGCTTTTCGTTGGGGGAGCTTTCACGGAGCCATCGACGCTCCAATTCTTCTACGACCTCGGCGTTCCCGTCGGTAATGGTTACGGCTGCACCGAGGCGGGCACAGTGATCACGCTCAATGATTTCGATCCTTTTCGCGCCGATACTGTGGGCAAACCACTTCCTGGGATCGAAGTCGATATTCTTGACCCGGATGAAGAAGGCGTCGGCGAAGTTGCCGTACGCGGCAAAACCGTAATGTCTCACTATCTCGATGATCCCGAGATGACCTCCGAGACGATCGTGGATGGCTGGCTTCACACGGGCGACCTGGGGCGCGTCGACAAGCACGGGCATGTGCAGTTGCTCGGCCGCAAGAAAAATATGATCGTCACGGAGGAGGGCAAGAACGTTTATCCGGAGGATATCGAGGCGGCGTTCGAAGGCCTTGCCGTGAAGGAGTTCTGCGTTTTCGCCGCGAACTACCTGTGGCCGGAACGCACCATGGTCGGCGAGCAGCTCATTCTCGTCGTCCACCCGGAGGCAAAGCCGCAAATCGAGCCGGCGACCACGCCGATACCTGTGCAGACTGAAGTAGCGGCATCGGAAAGCGGCGAAGCCGCGAGCGAGCTTTCGCCGTCCGGTTCCCCGGATGCGAACCCAGCGCCGCAATCCGAACAATTCACGGCACAGCCAGACGCGCGGCATTTGCTCGCGCCGGAAATGGCCGCTGAAATCGACGCGCGCAATCGCCGGTTGCTGAATTACAAGCGCGTAGCCGGATACCTGGTGTGGGATAGCGATTTTCCACGCACCGCGTCGCTGAAAATCAAACGAATCGATCTGGCGCAAGAAATTCGCACATCGCGTGGCCGGCATCACGTGGTTTACCTGTGAGCCCGCCAGCAATCCCGCAACGGGAACGCGCGGCCGTGACCGACCATTTCTACGCCATTATCAATCCGGCCGCCGGCGGCGGCCGCTGTGGCAAGCTCGCGCCAGCCGCAATCGACCGCCTACGCCAGAATGGCGTGGGCGTCGAGGTGGTGCGTACCTCGCAATCCGGTGAAGCTACAAGGCTTGCCCGCGATGCCTATACCCGCGGCTTCCGCAAATTCCTCGCGGTGGGCGGCGACGGAACCGCCTTCGAAATCATCAACGGCCTTTTCCCCGAAGCGCTTAGTGGAGGCCGGCCCGTGCTGGGGTTTCTGCCGCTTGGCACTGGCAATTCGTTTCTTCGCGACTTCACGACGCGCGGTGTGGAACACACGATTGAGGCCCTGCGTGACGGCGCGCGGCGTCCGTGCGATGTGATTCGCCTGCGGCATAGTGACGGCGAGATCTACTTCATGAACCTGCTGAGTCTTGGTTTTCCGGCGGATGTGGGCGCTCTGACGAATCGCCGTTTCAAGCGCTGGGGCGAGTTCGGCTACATTCTGGGCGTACTGGCGCAACTCGTTCGCCTGCACCATTCGGCTTTCGCACACCGGCTCGACGGAGGCATCGAGTGGGACCGCCGAGAGTGCCTCTTCCTCACTTTCAGCAACAGCAAGTTCACCGGCGGGAAAATGATGATTGCACCACGCGCCGATGCCACGGACGCAAAAATCGAGTACGTCCGCTGGAGCCCTATCGGACGGCTGCGCCTTCTGTGGCTTTTTCCGCGCCTTTTCTCCGGCACGCACATCGAGCATCGACTTGCTTCGCGCGCGGCCGCTGAACGCGTGGAACTCGACCTCGCAGGGCCGGTCAACGCGATGATCGATGGCGAAATCCTTACCCTCCGATGCCGGTCGGTTGAGATTCTTCCAGCAGTCCTGGACGCCGTGGTATGAGCGCCCGCGAAGAATCGGGCCTGAAAGACGCCTGGCTGGTGGTTCGCTCCGTAGCGTTGTGGATCGTTAGCTGGCTCCATTTCCTGCCGATCTGCACGTTTCTGATCGTGCTGGGGGCCGTTATCGATCCGCGCAAGAACGATTGGCCGCAGCGCGCGTTTTCGCGGAATATTCTGCGGGTTGCCGGAGCCGGCTTTGAGGTGCGCCGGTCGCCGGGGTTCGATCCAACGCGCACCAGCATGTTCATCTGCAATCACGTAAATGTCTTCGACCCATTCGTCATCTATTCCGCGATTCCACAGTTCGTTCGCGGTTTCGAACTGGAATCGCATTTCAAGATTCCCGTGTACGGCTGGCTGATGGGGCGCTTCGGCAACGTCCCCGTGCCCGACGTGCCCAGCCGCGAAGGATTGCAGATCATGTCCGACCGCGCGCGGGCAGCTTTCGAGTCCGGGATCAGCCTGATCGCTTTCGCCGAAGGCTCGCGAACTCGCACCGGACACGTGCAGCCGTTCAAGAAAGGTATTTTCAGCATTGCGCAAAAGCTCGGCGTGCCAATTGTGCCGATGAGCATCGTCGGCTCGTACGAGTTTTTTCGCACGGGCCACTGGATGCTGCGCCCGGGCAAAATTATCGTGTATCTGCACGATACGATCGAAACGTCGCAGACCGCGCGTTCGGAGGTCGATGCCCTTCGCCAGCGCGTACAGGAAATCGTCTCCGCATCCGTGGAAGAATTCCGCCTGCACCGCCAAAGTGAACATGTGGAGAACGTGGTTAACGCCGAGGTACGCGGGGCGAAGAATTCCCGGCGGGGACTATAGGCGCAGATACCAGGGAATATTGATCAGCACGATCTGGTTGGCGCCTTTCAACAGCAGAAAAGCCTTCAGTAATTCCGCCCGCTCGTTGTAGAGGAAGTGCTGATACCAGCGACGCTGCACCAACTCCGGAATCACGACGGCGACCTGGCGCCCAGGATGTTCCCGCGCGACTTGCTGCACATAGTCGATGATAGGGCTGACAACCATGCGGTATGGCGATTGCAACATCACGAGCTTCGGCGGCTTTCGGTCCGCTTCGAGCAGAGGGGATTCGATCAGCGAATGCCATTGCTGCGGCAGCAAGCAGTGCTCGTCCTCGGTGGAGACGTGAATGGCACGGATATCAGACGAAAGGCCGAGCGCGAATCGCATGGCTCGTTCCGTGACCGTGTTCCACTCTTGTATCGGCACCACCACGACCGGCGGCCCGAGAGAGTTTGGGTCCAACGGGGCCGCGTCCGCGACTTGAGCGGCCGTAGAGCGGTAATTGCGGCGGACCCAGAGCATTAGGGTAACCATGCCCGCGATTAAGAGGGCGCTGACCCAAGCTCCGGAGGTGAACTTCGCAACCAACACGATCAAAAGTGTCAGACCCGTTGCCACCGCACCGAAGCCGTTGATCAGCATGCTATGCAGCGCGCCTTTTCCTCCTGCGCGTTTCCAGTGCAGCACCATTCCCGCTTGCGACAGGGTGAACGCCAGAAATGCGCCAATGGCGAAAAGCGGAATCAGCCGGTCCGTTACACCACCGAACAGAACTAAGAGGGCCGCGGAAACCACCGCCAGCAACATGATTCCCTGCGTGTACACGAGCCGGCGTCCGCGATAGGCGAAGAAATGCGGCAAGTAGTTGTCGATCGCCATGGCGCGGCAGACACGCGGGAAGTCGGCGAAGGCGGTGTTCGCCGAAAGCGCCAATATCGCCAGGATTGCAGCCATGGAGACAAAATAGAACCAGTTCCGCCCCGCGACCGCGCCTACCAGGAGCGAAAGCACCGATTGATACCCGGACGCGCCGGGCGTTGTGGCGACTATGTGATACGCGCGCGCGAGATATGCGATGCCTCCAAGGAGGACGATGAGCAAACCGATCACGATGCTCAGAGTGCGCTGCGCGTTGCGCACCATGGGCTCGCGGAAGGCGCGTACACCGTTGCTTACAGCCTCTACGCCGGTCATCGCGGTGCAGCCGTTGGCAAAGGCTTGCAGCAACAGCCATGCGCCTACCGCAGCAACGGAAGCACCGGCTGGCGCCGGAAGCGGCGCTACCGGAACCGGATGGCCGCCCGCGATAACCGTCTTGAATGCGCCTTCCAGAATTGTCCAGAGCAAACAGGCGAGGAACAGATATGTGGGAAGCATGAAGAAAACGCCCGCTTCGCGCAGGCCGCGAAGATTTACGAGGGTGATGAATATCAGCAGGACAAGGCAAATCGCCAAGGTATGCGGCTCAAGCTGCGGAAGCGCCGATACCAGCGCGCCGACTCCTGCTGATATTCCTACGGCGACAACCAGGGTGTAATCGAGCAAGAGCGCCGCGCCGGCGACTAATCCGGCAAAAGGCCCCAGATTCGCGCCAGCCACGATGTAGGATCCGCCGCCGTTTGGGTACGCGGCGATCGTCTGCCGATAGGAAAAGAAGAGGATGGCGAGGAGGGCGATGATCGCGAGGGTGATCGGAACTACGTACCGGTCACCCAAGAGGCCGAGTGGAATCAGCAGCGTGAGGGCAGCTTCCGGCCCGTAAGCCGCCGAACTGAGCGCGTCCAGCCCAAAAACGGGAATCCCAGCGGCTGTCCCGATGGACTCCCGCCGCTCTTCTGACGAAGCAAGCGGCCTGCCGACAAGGAAGTTGAGAATCGCGGACGAGCGGCCTGCCGACTTTTCAGACATGGAAGTCCGCCGGAAATAAACGCGACCGCAAGGCTTGAGGAAGGCAGGCGCTCAAAGGGGCTGGGAGAGGCTGGCGTCGGGCAGCGCGTGACCGGCGCGCAGCTCTCGCCATGTGTAAACGACGCGATGGATAACGGTGATCGTCGAAATCGTGGCGATCACCCACAGAACCTGCGCCATACGGTTAAAGGCGCCTCCGAGGATCAGCAACACCAGGCGCTCCGGCCGCTCCATGAAGCCGACTTTGCAGGACGGGATAAGCGACTCGGCGCGCGCCCGCGAATA
>JASHWB010000289.1 GCA_030044295.1 Candidatus Acidiferrales bacterium | reverse complement strand
TCACATCGGGCTCGTGATTGTGAACCTCGACAAAGCGGAGGGATACTACGGCGCGCTGCTTGGCGCGCAAGTGCCTCCTGTGGGCAACTGGATCGCCGGCGACTTTCTCGATTCGGCCGTCGGCGCGCACGGCAACATAATGCGCATCATCAACACGATGTTTCCGCTTGCCGAGGATCGCAGCGCGCGCATGCGCTTCGAATTCGTGCAGTATGAAAACCGCGACCGGCCCATCGCGCCGTACAAAATCACCGACAGCGGCGTCGGCTGCGTGGGATTTGAAGTCACCGATATCGACGATTTCGTCGCCCGGCTGAAAGGCGCGGGAATTCAGATGGTCTCGGACGGTATCGTGACCATGTCCACCGGCTACCGCGTAGCGCTTTTCCGCGATCCGGATGTCGGTGCGTTCAACGAATTCTACGAGCCGCCTGCGGCGAAAACGCAGTAACTCTGCTGAATCATCTATCCGGCCATTTGCGCGCTTCGTTCTGATTGATACGCTCCGCTCGGAAGCGAAGCTGGACGTGCATCTCGCTGCCTCCGGGTCGCATCCCGTATAAAGGAGGCCGCTTACATGCCCGCACGCTACCGTTCAGCCGCGTCGGCCGTACTTGCTATCCTCGCCCTATCGCTGCTCGCGCTTCCCGCATTCGCGCGCGCGCAGTCCAACGCTGCTAACGTTTCCGTCACCACGGTTGTTACCGCGCTTGGACCGGACTATAGCGCGCCGCCTCCGATCACGAAAGACGACGTGAGCGTTTACTCCGGGAAAAACAAGCTCAACCTCACCGGCTGGGAGCCGGCCAATGGCGAGCACAGCGCTCTTCAGCTGGCAATTTTGATCGACGACGCAATCTCGCCCGCCGCGCTCGGTGCCCAGTTCAATGACTTGAGAAATTTTATCGGACAGCAGCCCAGCGACACGGAAGTCGGAATTTTCTACGCGCAGTTCGGCGCGTTTACAACCGCTGCGAGATTCAGCACCGATCATGACGCTGTTGCCAAGAATCTTCGGCTGCCTCTGGGCCGCCGCTCTGGGGCGTCGCCGAGCATCTATCTCTCGCTAAGCGATCTGGCGAAGAAATGGCCGGGGCATGCGCCGCGCCGGGAAGTTCTGCTGCTTACTAGCGGGCTCGATCGCCTGGAGCCCGGCGTTCAGGATCCCTATTTCGATCAGTCGGTCAATGACGTGCAGCGTTCCGGCGTTCACGTCGATAGCATCTACGTCGGTCCTCTACGGCTCGGCCTCAGCTTTTTCGGAATGATTGCGCAGGGC
Organism: Candidatus Acidiferrales bacterium; assembly: GCA_030044295.1. Classification (GTDB taxonomy): domain Bacteria; phylum Acidobacteriota; class Terriglobia; order Acidiferrales; family UBA7541; genus Palsa-295. Next base: position 1,790 of record JASHWB010000289.1, on the reverse strand, counting down.
AATCTCGGTCAGGTCACCACCGATTCCGGCGGCGACGGATTCTTCCAGGGCGTTTCCACGCCGGTTTCCTTTAAGCCCTTTCTGGATCAGTTGAACGTGATTCTCCAGAATCAATATTTGGCCACTTTCGAAGCACCCGCCAGTTCCAAGAATAAGGGCGATCTTCGTTCGATCAGCATCCGCACTGAGCAAACGCACGTAAGGCTGCTCTATCCGCATCGCGTGCTGGTTCCCGCGCAGTAGAAGTCCTGCGCAGGGCGCGACACTTATGAATCCGATTCGGCGCCCCGCCACCGTTCCATCCGTTTTAGTTTTGCCCTTCGCTTTTTCCATAACATTCCGCCGACGCTTGGTTTACGTGCGCGTACAATGCGTTTCGTCAGTTAGCCATTCAGCGTGAGGAGTGAACGATGCGAAGGGCAATTCCGATTGAGCAGACGCGACAGCACGCTCGCAATAAAATCCGTCAGAGGTCGTCCAACGCAGGCCGCACGCTTAGCACGTTCGCGGTTCTGGCCGCCGCGCTGCTGCTTCTCCCGCCTGCCGCCCGCGCGCAGAACAAAACTATCGCCGGCGCGTTCACCGTCGAGCGCCCCACGCTCGTGTCGCTCGGCTTTGAGTGGCGAATCTCCGGAGACGCGAACCGCAACGCTCGCGTGGACGTAACCTTTCGCAAGAAAGGTGACGCCCAATGGCGCAAAGGCCTGCCGTTTTTGCGCTTCGATGGCGAGCAAGTCACATCGGGCATCCCGCGCGGCGGCAGCCGCCATTATTTCAGCTATGTGGCGCCGAATATGTTTGCCGGCAGCCTGCTCAATTTGCAGCCGGATACCGAATACGAGTGCCGCTTTGTTCTCTCCGATCCCGATGGCGTGAAGGGCCGCGCTGTCCATACGGTCACGGTACGTACACGTAAGGAGCCTGAACCCGCCACGGGCGGCCACGTTTACAACGTCTATCCCTTCAACTACAAAGGACCGAAACAACAGCCCGCGTTTACCGGTCTGCTAGCCGCCTATTACGCGGGATCGGACGAATCCGATCACTCCAACGTGATGCCGCCGCGTGTCCAGCCCGGAGACATAATTCTCGTCCACGCCGGATTGTACAAAGACAATCGCTTCAACTACGGCGGTTTCGATCGCAATCTCGCCGCCTACGGCACGCCTTTCGACGGAACCTATTACCTCACGGCGAGTGGTACGCCCGATAAGCCCATCGTCATTAAAGGCGCGGGCGATGGCGAAGCAATCTTCGATGGCGACGGCAACCAGACGCTCTTTAATCTGATGGCAGGGAACTACAATTATTTTGAAGGGATCACCGTCCGCAACACGAATGTCGCGTTTCTGCTGGGATACAAAGACATCGCCGGAGCGAGCGGCTTCACGCTGAAGCATTGCCGCCTCTACGATATCGGCCGCGCCGTTCAGGACGAGTGGTCTGGCTCGAAGGATTTTTACATTGCGGATAATGTCTTCATCGGCCGCCACAATCCGGAAAAACTGCAAAGCTGGTGGCGTCCGGATGTGTGGGCGAAATTTCCTGGCTATCCCGCGCTGATCACTTCCGAATACGCCGTAAAAATTTACGGACAGGGTCACGTTGTTGCTTACAACTACGTCGCCAACTGGCACGACGGCATCGATATCGCCACCTACGGCGATCCCGACGGCACGCCCAACGAAAATCCCGATCGTGTGCCCGTCTCGATCGACTTCTACAACAACGATATCTACAACGTGGCCGACAACTGCATCGAAGCCGATGGTGGCGCGCACAACATTCGC
>JASHWB010000288.1 GCA_030044295.1 Candidatus Acidiferrales bacterium | reverse complement strand
GGCAGACGCGGTCGTGATCGGTTCCGGCCCCAATGGACTCGCCGCTGCGATTACGCTGGCGGAATTAGGCCATCGCGTTGTCGTCTATGAAGCCGAGAGCGAAATTGGCGGAGGAATGCGCTCTGCACCGTTGACGCTGCCGGGCTTTGTGCACGACGTATGCTCTTCCGTTTATCCCATGGCCGCGTGTTCGCAATTTTTCCGCCGGCTAGATCTGCGCGAACTCGGCCTGCGGTGGGTTTATCCCGAAGCCGCGCTCGCGCACCCGTTCGACGACGGAACTGCAATCCTCATCAAGCGCTCTCTCAACGAAACGAGCGCGCAATTCGGAGCCGACGGTGCGGCCGTGCGGTCTTGGCTCGGATATTTCGCGAAGCGCTGGAACGATCTTTCAAGCGACGTGCTCCAGCCCGCTCATGTTCCGCACCACCCGTTGCTGCTAACCCAATTCGGTCGCGATGCTCTGTTTCCGGCCGTCTTGGCCGCCAGGCGCAAGTTCAAGACCGAGAAAGCACGCGCCGTGTTCGCCGGCCTTGCCGCGCACTCCGTGATGCCGCTCACGGCGTGGGGTTCGGCGGCGTTCGGAATTCTGCTCTGGACGACCTGCCATGCCGTGGGCTGGCCGTTTGCTCACGGCGGTTCTCAGTCGATCGCGACGGCGCTATCGCGCTATCTCGAGCGGCTGGGCGGGAGGGTCATCACAAACACCAGGATCAAATCTCTGGGGGAATTGTCGAAAAATGCGCTCGTGATGTGCGACGTAACTCCCAGGCAATTCCTTGAAATCGCCAGGGACCGGCTTTCTGTTGCTGAGCGCACAAAACTCCAGAGGTTCCGTTACGGCCCTGGAGCGTTCAAGATCGACTGGGCCCTTAATGGACCGATTCCATGGAACGCCGTCGAATGCAGCAAGGCCGGCACCGTGCATTTGGGAGGCTCGCTCCAGGAAATCGCGGACTCCGAGCAAGCCGCATGGAGCGATGCGCCCTCGAATCAGCCCTTCGTGTTATTGACGCAGCCCTCTCTATTCGATTCCACGCGCGCGCCTGCAGGCAAGCACGCCGCCTGGGCTTACTGCCACGTGCCGCATGCAAGCAAATCCAACATGGTCGAGGCAATCGAGCGCCAGGTGGAGCGGTTTGCGAAGGGCTTTCGCGCGCGAGTGATTGGCCGTTCCGTAATGTCGCCCTCTGAATTGGAAGCTCACAACGCAAATCTGATTGGCGGCGATATTTCCGGCGGCGCGGTTTCTATGCGTCGCCTTGTTTTCCGATCGACCGAGAGGAGTTATCGAACCTCGATCCCCGGCGTTTTTATCTGTTCTTCTTCCACACCACCCGGACCTGGCGTCCACGGACTTTCCGGTTACTTCGCCGCCCTTCTCGCTCACAGGTCCGATCCAACAAACGTGTCCGGGCGAGAATCGAAATCCATGCACGCGAGTGCGCCGTAGCTCGCTAATTCGTACGAACGCTGCATCTCTCTGCGTCACCGCTATTTCCCGCCGCTGTCACCTACAGTTTTGGCCCGATTGTTTCCACGTCATGCGCTCGATAGCTTGAAATCGTCAGTCCTTTTCAACGCTCCAAACGTTCCTAAGGAATGGCGATTGCAGCAAAGGAGAACAAATATGGCCGAATCCAACGGTCTCAGGGACGTTTACATCGACGAATTGCGGGACCTGTACGACGCTGAGCATCGGCTGATCAAGGCTCTGCCGAAACTCGCCAAGGCCGCAGATTCCAGCGAACTTCGTAGCGGTATTGAGGCGCACCTCGAACAGACAAAGGGACACGCGCAGCGCCTTGAAGAGATTTTCGAATCGATGGGCGAACAAGCCAAGGCAAAAAAGTGCAAGGGAATCGAAGGCATCATTGACGAAGCGGGGGACATGCTTGGCGAAGATTTCGAAGGCCCCGTCATGGACGCGGCGATCATCGCGTCTGCGCAGCGGGCCGAGCATTACGAAATAGCAGCCTACGGTTCCGTGCGTTCTTTCGCCGAGCAGCTCGGCGAGACGAAAGCGGCGTCTCTCCTGCAACAGACGCTCAACGAGGAAAAAGAAGCGGACCAGAAACTCACGAAGATCTCCACAACCATCAATCCTCTCGCCGCGGGCGGCGTAGCGGGTTCTCAGCGCAGAGCAGCGCAAGCGTAAACGTAAGCGTAAACGTAAACGGCTCGGGCTGGCAGGTCGCACCACGGCTTGCCGGCTCGTTCTCTCTTGCATTTTGGAGGCGCTCATCCTCCAGTCCGATGAAGGTCTTGGAAGGAGGGAATACGTGCCCAGGTCAAAGCATCTCCGAGGCGTCAGCAGCAAAGAGCAGCGGCAGTACGAACACATCAAGAAGAGCGCGCAACGGTCCGGGCGTTACGGCAAGCGAGCGAAAGAAGTGGCCGCGCGAACGGTTATGAAGCGGCACAAACAGCGCGGCCACCGAAAGGGCAAATAGAGCCTCAGCGCAAGTTGCTCGTCCCGGTTCGGGCCAGGCAATCGGCACTCTGGCTTTGGCTTCTTGCTATAGCGCGCCGATATCGACTGATCCGCCGCTTGGTTCTCACGTTGTCATCCCGAACCGAGCCCCAGCCGTTCTTGCCGGGGATCGGGGTGAGGGATCTGCTTTTGTATCTGCTTTCGCGCTGCGCTTCCGTCACAACGCGCCGATGTGGATCGATCCGCCGCTGGTGTGGATTCGCAGCGTTTGGCCTCCGGAGCCCAGCGTCCCGTGCAAATAGTCGCGTCCAAAGTTGCCCGAAACGCGCAGTGGCAAATCCGAATGCACGCCTCCTCCCGACGTGGACGCGTCAATGTCCAAATTTGCCGCCGGATCGATTTTCGTCACGATTGATCCGCCGGACGTGTACAGATCGCCTCCCTGCGAATCTCCCTTGGTAAACGCGGCGATGATCGATCCGCCCGACGTACGCGCGTCCACGCGGCCCGCCACTCCGTTGATGTGCACCGATCCGCCGCTGGTACGCGCGTTCAGCGCGCCGTCGATCGCATCCGCTTCGATTCCGCCTCCGGAAGTCGCCAGGTTCGCGTCGCCATGGATCACCTGCGCGCGGATGTTGCCTCCCGAAGTGAACGCGCGCAAACTCGCTCCCATTTGCGATGCTTCAATCGAACCGCCCGAGCTGCGCACGTCCGCAT
>JASHWB010000287.1 GCA_030044295.1 Candidatus Acidiferrales bacterium | reverse complement strand
AAGGTCATTTGGTCGGCGCCGAGTATGACGTCACGGTGCTGAAAGACACGCAGAAAGCGGAAAGTGAATATCAGCAAGTCCTAGCGGCGAAGCCTGTGGCTGCGGAGCCATATTTGGAAGCGGCGGCTTTTTTCGAGCGGCAAGGCGATCTGCCGCGGATGAAGACTGCGATTGACGGGCTGGCGCAAGGGCATACGAACGATCCGCGCGTTACGTTCTATCGCGGCGTTTACAACCTGCTAACGAACGCGAATCTGGATAATGCCGAGGAGGAGCTGAAATCGTATCTCGCTAGCACTCCAGACCGGAGCGATTGGCCGTCGCATGCATCCGCGCGCGACTGGTTAGGAAGGTTATACCAGCAACGAGGGAAAAACGTGGAAGCGGCGGAACAGTATCGCGCCGCGCTGCAACTGGACCCGCAAAATCAGGATGCAAAGGCGCGATTGCAGCAGCTTGAAAATACTGTGCGATAGCGGCCCAAATCCGATCACGAGGCCGGGTCCTCCGGCTTCATCCTTTGGCATGAAACAGGCGCAAAATTCAGCGGCATTCTGGAGCGAAACCTGGGGGCTCACGCTGCAAGCCCTGCGCGTGCACAAGGTGCGCGCGGCGCTGGCGATGCTGGGCGTGGTAATCGGCAGCAGTTGCATCGTGCTGGTTGTGACGGTGGCGCTGACCGGGCGGAAATACGTGCTGAACCAGATTGAAGGCATCGGCGCGAACCTGATCTACGCTTATGCCGCTGCGCCGAACGGTCCCGAATCGCTGCCGCGAGGCGATCTGATCACTCCCGGCGACCTGCAGGCAATCAAGGAGGGAATCTCGAACGATCTGGTGAATGCCGCGGGGGGCAACGCGGTTTCGATGACCGCTTATGCGAACGGCCAGCAGCGCTCGGTGAATCTGGTCGGCGTCACGCCAGGTTTCCGCGAAATACGTCACCTCCAGGTTCTCGCGGGCAGCTACTTCGTCCGGGACGATTTCACTTCGACAAATAAAATTTGCCTGCTGACGAAACCTCTCGCAGGCCGGATTTTTCCGCATCAGAATCCGGTAGGGCAGACGGTCCGTGTAGGCGAGATGGACTTGACGGTCATCGGCGTGTTTCAGGAGCGCGAGACGACGCTGGGCGCTTCGGAAATTATCCCGGAGTCCGTTCTCGTGCCGTTTTCACTGCTCCACTACTATACGAGCACCGATTACTACCAGAACATATACGTACAAGCGAGCGGAGTAGACGCCGTGCCACAGGTTACGAACGAGGTCCGTTCGATCCTGCAAATGCGCCACCGCGCCGGCGCGGAGTATTCCGTGCAAAATCTGATGGGAGTCTTGCAGACGGCGCGCGATATCGCCCGGGCTCTGACGTGGGTTCTGCTGGCCATCGCTTTGATTGCGCTGACGATCAGCGGCATCGGGATCATGAACATCATGCTGGTGACGGTGACCGAACGCACTCGAGAGATCGGAATTTTGAAGGCCATCGGCGCCACGCGCGAGGCGATCTTGTATCAATTTCTGCTGGAGGCGTTCACGATCAGCGGCGTCGGCGCACTGGGAGGAATTGCGATTGCCGTGTTGCTTCGCACGTTGGTGAACTTTCTGATAGGCGTATTCCCCGATATCGGGAACATCACCTTGCCTATTTCGTGGGTATCAGTCGTACTGGCCTTCGTAGTATCCTGTGCCACGGGCTTGATCTTTGGCTTTCTGCCGGCCAACCGCGCGGCGAGATTGCAGCCGATCGAGTCACTCCGGCATGAATAGAACCCTGAGGGGCGTAAACCTGGCGAAATTCTGGATCGTGGCGGCAGGAGTTGCGGCGCTGCTATGGGTAATTCCTGTCCAAGCGCAGAATGCGCCGCAGACTTCGGGGACGTTGACGCTGCAGGACGCCTTGCGTCTGGCGCTGCAGAACAGTCCGGATATGAGGCTCGCGCGCTCGCAATATGAGGTAGCGTTGGGAGAGGTGCGCGTCGATCGAGCTGCGTTCCATCCCAATCTTTATACCGGCACGGGACTCGCGTATACGCACGGTTTTCCTTCACTTCCCGGCGGACAGGCGCCGTCCGTTTTCGAGCTCGATTATCAGCAAACGATTTTCGACCCTCTGCTTCGAGGGCAACAGCACGCCGCGGAAGACCGCGCGCGTAACGAGAAAATCGAAATGGATCGGGTGCACGACGACATCGTCGTGCGGACGGCGACAGCGTATCTGGATCTCGCAGACGTGCAACATTCGCTGCAGCTTTTGCAGACGGAGCAAACCAGCTCACAGACCATCCTGCGGATCGTTCAGGAACGCGAGCGCGCGAATCTGGCGCTGCCGATCGATTTGACGCGGGCGCAGCTGACGCTGGCACGGATCAACGAAAATACGGTGAAGCTGCAGGACCAGGAGCAATCACTCGATCAGCAACTGCGGCAGCTCACGGGGATTGCGGACAGCCAGCCGATTCATGCGAGCTCCGAAGTACCGGCGTTCGCGGCTGGTTCGGGGATTCCGGGTCAGACTGCGGAGCAAATGTCGGTAACGCCGCCGGGGCTTGAGTCGGAAGGCAATCTGGTCGGTTTGGCGGTACAAAACGACCGGGGCGTGAAGGAAGCTGAGAACGAACTTGCCGCTCGCGAGCAGGAGTATCACGGAGCGCGCTGGAGCTATTTCCCGACGATCGCTATCGTGGGCCAATACAGCGTTTTGAGCAAATTTAACAACTACGATGAGTTCTACAAGAATTTCGAACGGAATAACGTCAATATCGGCGTGCAGGTGACTGTACCTATTTTTGCGGCAAAGACCACCGCATCGGTTGCTCTGGCGAAAAGTCAATTGACTGAGGCAGATTTGCAGGTCGGGCAGCGACAGCGGCAGGTTACGCGCGAAATCCAGCAAAAGGTGGCGAACGTCCGCGAATTGGACGCGAGCAGGGAGGTGGCACGCCTGGACCTGCAATTGGCGCAGCAAAACCTTCAATTGGAACAAGATAAGTTCAACGATAGCCGCGCGACTCTCGAGGAAATCGAAGAGGCGCGGCTGGACGAAAGCCGGAAATGGGTGGCCTTCCTCGATGCGGACTTTGCTCGGGAGCAGG
>JASHWB010000286.1 GCA_030044295.1 Candidatus Acidiferrales bacterium | reverse complement strand
ATCGGCTGGGCATCACGACCCGAGAAGTTGAGGAATTTAGCCGGGCCATTGCCGAGGACCGGCAGAACGAGGAATTCTACATTTCCAATGCTTGGCTGACTCAGCTCGAAAATAAAAATTCCATCCCCAGCATTTACAAGGTTTATAGCCTGAGCGTGATTTACCGTACACGGTTCTCGGACCTACTGAAAGTTTTTGGGATCGATCTGAACGACACGCCCAGGCACCAGTTGGCCTTGCCGCTCGAGAAAACTCATTTAGTCACGTTTGAGGATCCTGAGCCCTCCCAGGCAGTTACGTTTCCGGTGCGTTTTGATAAGAGCTTCAGTCTGGAAAATACGAGTTTGATCGCACGGATGGTTGAGATCTGGGGGGAAGTGCCTGTACCGATCTTGCAGCGGCTTGACGTCAGACATTGCCAATACGGGTACGTCGGCACCGAGGATTTTACGATGTTTCCGCTTCTGCGCCCTGGCTCGTTTGTGCAGATCGAGAACTACCCGACGCGCCTCCATAGCTCACAATGGCGTAGCGAGCTCGATCGGCCCATCTACTTCATCGAGTTGCGGGACGGATACGCGTGCGCTTGGTGTGAAATGCGTGGGTCGCAGCTAACTCTAATCCCACATCCACTTTCCGGCTGCACGATTCGGCAATACAGCTACCCTTCGGAAGCTGAAATTGTGGGGCAGGTAACCGGGGTTGCTATGAGGCTGGTGCCGCCGGAGCGCGATTCTGACGATCTTCCAAAATTGCCAAAGCGGCCTTGAGATTGCAGAAGAGAAACTCTCCCGATAGCGGTTCGGTCTCCAATGGGATGGTCACGCGGTAGGGTTCCAATTTTCGCCACGAGATAAAGAATTCGCCGGCCCCGATACCGGCAGAGCGCATATACCCTTCCACCTGTTCCACCAGTTCTCGTACGGAACAAGCGAGAAGCTCCCGAAACACTTCACGATGGCAATCAGCCAGGGCTTCGCAGGCCGCCGCTGCACTGTAGCGCGCAGCGAGCCCGTCGTGGTGGTAAATCCCCGTGTTGTAGTCGCGCGTCGAGGCAAGGTAGATCAGCCGATCGAGCGGGCGCTGAATACGGGCGAGAGTGCGCGTACGCATGTCATCGGCTGCCTGCTGCACATCTAATCGCCGGAGATTGGGAGGGCGGGTGGCCATGGTATCAGGAGGCGATCGAGCGACTTGCGATTGGGGGCAGGGCCGTGAGGAACGCGAGAGCTTCGTCGTAGGCCCGGCAAATCCGGAGCCCAGCCGCGGCTGTGGCTCCGAGCATGTGCGGCGCGACGCGCGGTCCACCGAGATAAACCAGGATCTGCAGCGCTCGGCAGGCAATCAGCAGGCTGGCAAAGTCCACAGCCAGGAAGAACTCAGACCGGAGTCCCACTTTGGCATAGAAGCGAGCAGCTCCCAGGTGAAACCGCCGGAGGATCTTGATCTGCTGGCGGACCTGTTCGATCCAACCAAGGACGATCACCTTGCGATCGCGACAAAAGCGGGCGTAAACGGTCCGAGGAGCGGCGGAAGCGACGTATTCATAGTCCTCAGGAGCCAGGAAACGGCTGACCAGTTCGGTGGGCAGGAGTCCCGTTTGCAGGTGGGTAAGAGCCTGGCGCGCCTCGACCAGTGCCTCGGCACCGCCCTCTGGGCGGGAACCGCGCCGCGCCAGAAGCAGCAACGATGCAAAGAGCAGTACGCCGATCGCCAGAAATAGAATGAGTCCGATCACGCCGGCTCAACCCTGAAGACAAACATCGTCTTTGAGATGACTGAATGGTACGACGGAACGCTTGCGATGCAGGTCAAAATCTACACCTTGCTCGGAAAACAGAGCGAGCGCGTTATCCGTGCTCCGTACCCCCTGAGCCAGGCCATTCCGAGCGCCTTAGAGACGGCCAACCCGGTAACATGCGCAGCAGCTTTGCTACCCCCGTTCGACGAATCGGTGTCGAATGGTGCCAGTCATCGCGGTAGAGGCTTGCAGTCACAAACGAGACGCCCTGCCAAGATACGATCGGGTAGCGCGTAGGGCCCTGCGCGTGCGCGACGCGAGTAACTCGTAATCCATCTCGACCGGGATGGCGGGATCGGGAACCGGATTCGGCTCGAAGGACCAGAGCGCCACCAGCCAAACAATTAACGCCAAAAGTAAAGAACTGGGCTGGATAATAATCCAAAACTGATGAAACCGCATGGTTGAATAGACCGTTTCAGCAAGCGTCATCAAGCTCGCGCCGATGTAAATTCCATACCCCAAAATCATGCCGCGAAGGTTCGGTCCCATTCGGATCCCGTAGTAGGCAATCAGAAACAGAATGCTTACCAGAAGGGCTGCCTGAATGACTCGTAGGTTCCGCTCTAACCCCGCCATTGAACCGTTGATGGACCGAGCGAAAGACAAGGGAGCAAACCCGATTGCCAGCAGCAGAGCCGCGCAGAACGCGAACACCGCGATTCGGACGGCGAATTTTCTAGCGCCCGGATATGCGCCCAATACATGTCGAAGCAGTTCCAAGACGACACCGCAGCCGAGGATGAGCGTGATCAGCTGCACCGGCCAATACCAGTCTGCGTAATGCTGGGGCGCTAGCCAATAAGCTAGTGAAACGACGATGCCCAGAGTTGTGGACGCAATGTAAATGTAGAAGAAAGAATAGATCCGCAACATCCCCGCGCGGACGGCTCGAAAAAGGACCGCAACCTCGAGCGCATTACCGCCCCAGGATATGACCTGCGAAAACATTCGGAGATTGAACATCGCCGCGAGGCCGCCATCCTAGCACAAAAAGGGGGCGCAAACTTTGCACCCCCCTGGTAGCCTCAAGAATTCACGCGGATAAACGCCTCTAGGCGAGATTAACCACACGACGTTGCGCGGGCGGAGGATTGGTAATATCAGCGAGCGGTTGTACGAGCGCGGGAGGAGGATTCGTTATATCGCGAACGGTCACGGTATGGATTCCGGACCGGATCGCGGGAACCGCAGCCATCGCAAGTGCCGCAAATACCAGCCAAACGAACTTAGCAGTTTTCATGTTTTCTTTCTCCTCGACTGGAAATTTCGAAGTTTGCGAACCTACTGGCGCGAAGGCTAATCCCTGGCGCAAGTTGGACGGCGAAAGCGGTGAATCGCTTGGCGAAGCAAGCGGGCGCGGACCAGAACCGAGGGGTATAACTCTAAGTACTGTATTTACAGCAGCGGATGCGCGGAATTCGCAGCGACGGACAATTGCTTCGGCAGAATTGCGTCTTGAGAGGCGCGAATTCCCGGATGACGATTTTGGAAACCATGGGGAAGTTACGTATGGAGTTGAAAGCTGGCATGGGGTACTACAGGCATATAGGCGGAACGCTCAAGAAAAATTCTTATGAATGAAACGCCTCTCTCTCCAGAAGAGAAGAATGCGGAGCCGCGTGCGATCCGCGAGCGATTGCGCAGACTGGACCGGCGCCAGTGGTGGTTGTGGTCGTCCACGGTTCTGGTTTTGATTCTGCTCACCATCGCAATCGCCTCCTTCGCTTTTCCGGCGATGCTGGCGAAAGATGAGGGCACGTATTCGTTTTATCTAAGCCAGTCGGTTCGCGCTCTGGTTGGGATGGTGCTGCTTTTCAGCGTCTATCTCGTCTACCAGCAGACGATGATCATGCGGGTACGCAACCAGATGGCTGACCAAATCGAAGCGCTCACAAAGGTGGAGAGTTTGACAAACGAAGTTTACAAACTAGCTGCCCTGGACCAATTGACCGGGCTCTACAACCGCCGATCGGGCGAGCAACGCCTCTCCGAGGAAATCAGCCGGGCTTTGCGTCACTCGCGACCTCTAACGGTGCTGCTGATCGATATCGACGGACTAAAGCAGATTAACGACGAACTGGGACATCCGGCTGGCGACCTGATGCTAAAGAAATTTTCCGAGCGGTTGCAGCGGGCGATTCGCGGCTCGGACCTGGCGGTCAGGCTGGGCGGTGATGAATTCATGGTGTTGCTGCCGGAGTGTCGCGCCGACGAGGTGCGCCACGTGCTGTCACGCGTGGACGGTATCGAGTTCGAGTACGAGGGCAGCAGGATCGCCTGCCGATTTTCGCGCGGATGGACGGACTACAAGGCCGGAGAGACCTCGGCCGAGTTGCTAAAGCGCGCTGACGAGGCCTTGTACGCGAACAAGCGGGCAGGGAAAAGAGAGCGCAAAGCGCCGCTGTCGCCCGTCGCACAACCTATGTCCTGAACGGGTGTTTTTCCATGCACATCAAGAATCCCGCCCTCACTCGATTTCCCGCAGATGGTCAAAGCGCGGGCAGCGTTATTCCTGTGAGGAACAGTGCATAGAAATTCTACTTGCGCACCGCGAGGGTAACTCGTAGGATACCGGGTGTTGTTCGAAGAGATATCATGCCAAAAGAAAAGCCAAAGGTAAATATCGGGGAAGTGATCCGGTCATACCGCAGCGACCGCGGACTCTCGCAGGGCGACATCGAGCGGCGCACAGGGCTGCTGCGCTGTTACCTTTCGCGCGTCGAAAATGGCCACACCGTTCCATCGCTGGAGACTCTGGCGAAAATTGCCGAAGCGATGGAAATCAGCCTGGCGGATTTCTTCCCGGGCACGGATACTCCACAGGATCGCGAAACGCGCAAAATCCTCGGCGAGCTTTCCGAGGAAGAGATTCGCTTCCTTGCGGAGATCAAGCGCTATTCGACGACGCTATCGGACGACGACAAGCGGCTGGTGTTGGCTATGATCCGCAAAATGGCGACCGTCGTTCCGCAGGCGCGCCCTGGGAAAACGGCGAGCGCGAATCACCGCCCTGGATACTGAAGCGCCGTCGCGGCGACGGCGCGGAAGGCGGGCGGGACCTGACTTCGCGTGCTGGCGTTGCTCGTTCGTTTGGCCCCTGCCGCACAGATTCGCTAGAATACCTGCATGGTTCGCAAACGGCACAATACAGTCGGCGTGAAAGTCGGCAAAATCCTGGTTGGCGGTAGCGCGCCCGTGGTGGTGCAGTCTATGACCAATACGGACACGGCGGATGCCGCGGGTACCGCGCGCCAGTGCGTTGAGCTGGCGCAGGCGGGATCGGAGATGGTGCGCGTCACGGTGAACGTGCCAGAGGCAGCTGCGGCAGTCCCCGAGATCAAACAGCGCATGCTCGACGCGGGTTGCGAAGCGCCTCTGATCGGCGATTTCCATTACAACGGACACGTCCTGCTGACGAAATATCCCGACTGCGCCCGCGCGCTCGACAAATACCGGATCAATCCGGGCAACGTGGGCCACGGCAAGCGCCGCGACGAACAATTTTCGACCATCTGTAATGTGGCCCGCGATAACGGCAAGCCCGTTCGCATCGGGGTGAATGGCGGTTCGTTGAACCAGGAACTCGTGATGCGCAAGATGCAGGAGAACACCGACAGGGAGCTGGGCAAAACGTCCGAGGAAATTCTGAATGAGTGCATGGTGCTTTCAGCCATCGAATCGACCGACCTCGCGCTCGAGTGCGGGTTGCGCAAGGATCAGATCATCATTTCCTGCAAAGTTTCGCGGCCGAACGACTTGCTCGATATTTATCGCGAGCTCGCTGGCAAAACCGACCAGCCGCTGCATTTGGGGCTGACCGAAGCGGGAATGGGTGCGAAGGGCCTGATCTGGTCCGCGACATCGATGGGAATCCTGCTGGGCGAAGGCATCGGCGACACGATTCGTGTTTCGCTGACGCCGCGACCGGGCGGCGACCGGCGCGATGAAGTCTATGCCGCGTGCGAGCTGTTGCAGGCGCTCGGCCTGCGCTCGTTTGCCCCCAGCGTGACGGCTTGCCCCGGCTGTGGCCGCACCACCAGCACTACGTTCCAGGAATTAGCGGAGAGCATCCAGAGCTACATCCGCGACTCGATGCCGGAGTGGAAGCGACACTACGAAGGCGTGGAGAACATGAAGGTCGCGGTGATGGGCTGCATCGTGAACGGCCCAGGCGAATCGAGGGCGGCGAACATCGGCATCAGCCTGCCCGGCACGGGTGAATCGCCGCGCTGCCCGGTGTACGTCGACGGCCAGAAGTTCACGACTCTCGAAGGCACTTATGACGAGCTTTCGGTCGCTTTTCGCGCTCTGGTGGACGATTACATATCTTCGAAATATCCCAAGCGGGAAACGCCGCTGCCCGCCGCTCTCCCCGGGCCGAAGGGCTCTGCTGCTTCATCGCTTCGCGTAATCGCTTAACCCGAGGGTGGCAACAACGCCGCTGCCCTATGTCGCGTTCTACTTCCAGCACTTCCTCATAACCGAAGCCCGATCGCCAGGTCTGCTGCGCTAAACTGGCATTAGGCTCAGGCTGAGTTATACATTCCAG
>JASHWB010000285.1 GCA_030044295.1 Candidatus Acidiferrales bacterium | reverse complement strand
CCAGGATTTCGCAGCGCTCGCCGTGCTCCTGTTTTACTTTTCCGAAAAGAGCCAGCAGTAACACGGTGCCGAGAGCAATCAACCCGACAGCCACATGCGTTGCGTGCAGTCCCACGAGCGAGTAGAAAGTCGTGCCAAAAAGATTCGTGTGAATCGTGAAATCTTCCTGATAGATGAAATGGTGCCACTCGCGCCCGGTGCCGATCAGGAAAATCGCGCCGAGCGCAAAGGTGACGAACCAGAACAGACGGAAGGTCATCTGCTTGCCTTGGCGCAGAGCGGCGGTGGCCCAGTGCATTGTCGCGCTGCTGGAAAGCAGGCAAATGGTGGTGATGACCGGAACGGTGAGGATTTGCCTCGGCGTGGGGCCGTCGAGGCTTTTGCCCATGTAGAAGATGTAAGCAACGATAAAAATGAGGAAAATTGCCGATTCGGCGACGATCAGACACCACATGCCCACGCGGCCGCGTGAAAGCGGGTGCGCTTCGGCGGCTTCCGCCGCGGCGATGACGGGAGTAGCGCTCATTGTCCCCTCCCGCCCGGAATGCTTGGCGGCACTGCACACATCTTTACTCGCACTTCGGTACCTCCATGAAAATCATTCATATTTCCAATCCGGATCTTCCGGATGCTTAATGTCCCACAGCGGACGCCTGCTGCGCACCCGCGGAACAGCGCTGAAGTTGTAGTCCGGGGGCGGCGAGGTGGTGGCCCATTCGAGGGTCCATGCGTCCCATGGATCGTTGCCCGCCAGCGCTCCTCTGAAGTAGGAATGAACCAGGTTGTAAACGAATATCAGAATCGCGGCAGCCTGAAAAATCACGCCGATCGAAGAAATCATGTTCCACACGCCCCAGCCACGGCCTGCTTGATACGTGTAAATGCGACGCGGCATTCCGAGCAAGCCGGGAACGTGCATGAAGTCGAACGTAAGATGGAACCCGACGACCATGATCCAGAAATGCCATTTGCCCAGCGTTTCGCTGAGCATGCGTCCGGTCATTTTCGGGAACCAGTAATAGAAGGCCGCGAAAATCGCGAACAGAATGCCGCCGACGATGATGTAGTGAAAATGCGCGACAACGAAGTAGGAGTTGTTCAGCTGCCAATCGAAAGGCGCCGTCGCCAGCATTACGCCCGTCAGTCCCCCGATCAGGAACTGGAATAGAAACGCGATGCAGAAAAGCATCGGAGTAGCAAAACGGATTTTGCCGCCCCACAGGGTAGCCAGCCAGTTGAAAATTTTGATGCCCGTCGGGACAGCGACCACCATCGTCGTCAAAACGAAGAATGCGTTGCCGTAGGAAGGCATGCCCACGGTGAACATGTGGTGCGCCCAGACGCCCAGGCTGACGAAGCCGATCCCCGCGGTCGCCGCGACCATCGCTGGATAACCGAAAATCGCCTTACGCGAGAAAACCGGAAGGATCTCCGAGATGAACGCAAAGCTCGGAATGATCAGGATGTACACTTCCGGGTGCCCGAAGATCCAAAAGAAATGCATCCACATGATCGGCTGACCGCCCGCTGCCGGGTCGAAGAAATGCGATCCAAGAAAACGGTCGCCCATCAACATCAGCTGCGCGGCCGTAAGCGGACTAATAGCCACCAGCACGAGCCCGCCCGTCACTAGGTTCATCCAGGCGAAGAGCGGCATTTTCCCGAGCGTCATGCCGGGACAGCGCATGCACAAAACGGTTGCGACGAAATTCACTCCTGCGCCAATGCTGCCCACGCCGGAAACGAGTAGCGCCAAAATCCAAAAGTCTGTTCCGTGGCCCGGAGAGAACGCCGGCGCTGTGAGCGGAGCGTACGCGAACCATCCCACCGCCGGCGCGTCGCCTCCATGCAGCAACGACCCGCCTGAGAAAAAGCTCGCGTAGAGTAAAATCCCGCCGAAGGCCGTCATCCAGAAACTGAACGCGTTGAGCCGCGGAAATGCCATGTCGCGCGCGCCAATCATCAATGGAACGAAGTAGTTTCCAAACCCGAAAAGAATCGGCATGGCGACGAAGAAAATCCCCGTCGTGCCGTGCATGGTAAAGAGGCGGTTGAACGCTTCGGCATTCAGAAACGTGGATTCTGGGCGCGCCAGTTGAATGCGCATCAAAATCGCTTCGCAGCCCATAATCAACAGAAAAATCAGCGCGTAAACGATGTACAGGATGCCGATTTTCTTGTGATCCACCGTGCAGAGCCAGTCGAGCACTGCGGAACGCGATTCGGCTCGCGGCAGCGGAACAGCTATCGAATCAGTCGCCATAGCTTTGTCTACTTCAACGTCTCCAAATATGCCGTGATTTGATTCAACTGCTCGTCCGTCATATCGACCTTGGGCATTAGCGCACCTTCTTTCACGGCCGGTGGATCGTGAATCCATTTCCGAAGGTTTTCGGGGGTGTTCGGCAAGATTCCGGCAGCGATCGTATCGCGGCTCATCAAATGCGTCAGATCGGGACCCACTTTCCCGGCAGCCATCGTTCCGCGAATGGTGTGGCACGCGAAACAAGCCTTGGTTACAAAGAGCGTCCGGCCAAGCGCCGCGGACGGATCGTTCACGGCCGGCTGCTCCTGTTCGCGCGCCCAGCGCTGAAAGTCCTCCGGCGTTTGCACGTAAACGCGCAAAAGCATGTTGGCGTGCGACGTCCCGCAGAATTGCGCGCACTGGCCAAGATAAAGTCCCACCTGGTGCGGATCGATCCACGTGGTGTTCGGGTGATTTGGAATCAGGTCTGTTTTTCCGGCCAGGCGCGGCACCCAAAAACTGTGGTCCACATCGGCGGATAGCAAGCTCAGATACGTTGGCGTGGGGTGGCTGGGATCGCTGACCGGCACATGGAGCTCGTTCGCCGTCGAGAAGTGGTATTGCGGATAT
>JASHWB010000284.1 GCA_030044295.1 Candidatus Acidiferrales bacterium | reverse complement strand
CGAAACGCCCTGCGTATGCCAGGCGACCAGTCCCGTCAATGCTAACGGAAAAAATCTTGCCTGAGGGTCCAAGCCAATCGAATGAGATTTCTCCGTCGGGATCTGCGGCCAGCTCCGGCGGCGGTAAGGAACGCGGAAGCAGACTCGCGAACTCAAAAGCCGCTTCTATCGTTTCTGGATTAATTGGATGTGTTCCGGGATTAGCGCTTGCTTCGTCCAGCAGTTCTTCGATCTCGGACGAGAGCAACTTGAGCCGCGGTTCAACGTAGTGCCTAAGCCCCTCTCGGACCTGTTCATCAACTTGTTCTGCTGCACGGCTCGTGCCGGGAGCAAGCTCCCGTCCAAGCAGTTTCGGCGCGTCCATTGCAGGACATAGAACGGTCACGAATAGGCCTCCAATGCTTTTTCAGTTAAAGACGAAAAGAAAATTCGATTCTTAATTTCCCGCAGAGCCCCTAGCCGAGTCCAGATGTCCGGAGAGTCTGGTGCAAATGTTTCTGTGACGAAGGCGTCTATATCTAGCACGACCGGTGCCACTGCTTCAAGGGGGGCTTCGAGAGCCAGGGTTATGACCGCAGTAGCCTTTTCCGGCGAAAACGGGACCACCACCCTGCTCAGAAAGCTGCTAAACATCTGCGGTAGGTCAGAAGGAATTCGTGGACCTGATGTCATGTACGCATCTGCATCCGTGCCGACCGGAAGATCAATGACGTTCGTGTACCTGACAGCTACGCGCTGTACTAACCGCGGTGAACCCCATTCGCGGTACAAGTTCCATACGTCCTGAGCCGCAGATTTCATATCGTCCCATGTCGTGTAACCCTTAAGTACATTGTAGGTCATTCCGTCTCGACGCAACTGGGCGACCCGCGACCCATCCTTCATATCAAACCGCCAGCCGAAATGCTCGCCGGCTCCCTTTGCGATTGCTGGCTCGAGATTTCTTGATACTTGAAGGCTTACCGCTGCCCGAAACATCTTGGTGATCGTATCGTAGCCAGGGATACGCTTGTCAGCTAACTCTTCCACAAAAGAGTCAGCAAGTTGCTCTGATAACCGCAGGTCGATTAGGGCCTCCCTAAGAGGCGGATGCGTGAGTCGCCGGTATCGCGCCATGACGGTGCGTCAGGGTACCAGACACAGATAGTTTATCAAAGCCGTTGCTAATCCGCTGCGGAACTTAGTAGGTTGGCAAGCAGAACCTCGTGGCTTAATGGCCTGATACGGCCACGGGCTGCGGGGCGGCGGGACTCATGGCGCGCAAACTACGTTCTGGCCAACTCTTTTGCTAGATAGATGATCTGGCCGACGTGATGAGAAGCATGCGCGGCCATGCGCTGGATGGCGGAAAAGCGGGTGCGATCGCGCGGCGAAGTTGGATCGGAATACGGTGCAGTCCAATCCGCGGGCGTTTGCTTGCGAATGGTGGCGGCGACCATGGCGATGGCGCGGTCGAAAGCGGCGAGCACCTGTTCCTTCGGCGGACGGGATGCGTCCGTAAATTCGAGCGGGCGGTTCCGGACGTAGCCGGTGCCGGCGATTTGCGCGCCGATATAGTGGTTGAGATTTCCAGTGAGATGCAGCAGCAGATGGCCGATGCTGTTGCCGTAGGGATACGGATTGCGCCAAAGCTGCTCAGTGGAAAGCGGCTCGACGAGCTTGTGAATCTGATCGCGGACTTCTTGGTAGTAGGAAGCGAGTGTTTCGGCTGCGACGGCGGAGAGATCAGTCATCGTGGTCCTCTTTTGCGCAACCTGCGCAGCAGCTGTGATACCGGGGAGGCAAGGGCGCGGTGATCATCTTGGCTTGTATTTGATAGTATCTGCCGAACATTCGATGTGGGAGCATTTTCGAGGCATGGGTCAGTTTGAGTTTTGACTACTTGTGTCACGATCACGAAAATTCAAACTGGTCCAATGCGCATTTTCACAGGGAGGGAACTCGATGGGCGTTCGCGTAAACGAAGGGATGATTACCACTGCGTTTGAGATTCCGGGATACCGAGTGGCGCAAACTTTGGGCTTAGTGCGAGGCGTGACGGTTCGTTCGCGCAGCGTATTGGGGACATTGGGCGCGTCTCTGGAAACGCTCGTTGGCGGAAACATCACGCTCTTCGAGGACATGTGCGAGAAGACGCGCGAGCAGGCGTTGGAATTGATGATGGAGCACGCCGTAGAGCGCGGGGCGAACGCCGTGATTGGCGTCCGGTATGACGCGACGGAAGTGATGCAGGGCGTTACCGAAGTGATCGCGTATGGCACGGCGGTGCAGGTGGAGCGAACGGCATAGCGACGCGCCGATGCATAAGGGTCGCCGGGGTTCCAATGCGCGCTGGGTGGGCGCAGGTTGCGCGAAGGAGATCAAGAGTGAGAGCCGCGGTTCAGGCGTAAAGAAGAATTTGGCAACAGCGCCTCAACTTCCGTAACGTCCTACGCGCGCGGTCAGAAGAGGGAAAGATTAGCGCCCGGCGTTCAAGCGCCGCAGAAGGCCGAGTAGGCGGGCGCGGTCGGCGGCATTGATCTTTGTAAATTCCACGCCAAAGCCACGCTTTTCGTCGGAGAAGCGCACGATTCCCTGCGCGCGGATTTCTCCTTCCGGCAGCGAAAACAACATCTCGACCACCGTTGCTACCGGCATCGGATCGCGGGTGGAAACAAAAACGCCGCCTGCGCTGAGATCGCGCACGCGCGACACGATGCGCGGCCCGCCGGAGGTCCAAGCAACCCAAACCCCTTGCGAAACAGGAATGCGGGCATCGCGACGATTGTCTTTCGAGGGCTTCTCCATTATCTGTTGCATCTTGCCGGATATTGGGCGGGACTTCGCAGTCGCGCCCTCCCTCCGCGCTTCGCGCAAATCCGCACTCGATCGTGCATGCAGCTGAAATTCAGCGATCACCCCTCGCATCGGGGTAGAACGCCGGCGAAGCACCGAAATCCGCGCGACCAAACGATAGCGGATTAGTACACAGGGTCGCGATAAAGATCAAGCGATATGTAGCCGCAAAGGCATAGGTGAGCACGGTTCTGCAAACAGCGTCACGACCAGTTACGTTTTCACCCATCGCGCGCCGGGTTGTGATGAGCCGGAATCCTTGTTGGGATCTAACCGCCCTGGTTGCATGCATTTCTGAGCCTTCGAGGACGGACCGCAAGATGCAGCTACTGTAGTCGTAGCATCGAACATGTTCGCATTTCGTCCCCTCAACACCCCGAAGCGGCTCTCAGACACCCCTGAGGGCCGCTCTCATTTTTAGTGGCTTGCACTGATGCGACGCCAGCCAGAAGCCTCGCTGCGTTGGTGGTGTTTGCGCGCTTATTTTATAATGGCGCAAACCCGCCGTTCGGTTTCTTTGAGGCAAACCGCGGGCCGTGCCGGACTAGGGGCCGCTGGGCAGGGCACGCGGATTGAAATTGGTGTCCACCGGCGGCATTGTGCAGGGCCCGGCCGAGTTCGATGGACAAAGGTCACCCAGAGCGCCGCTGAAGTCGCCTGGCTGCGCCAGGCCGACAAGCGGTTCGGCGTAGATCCAATAGCTGTTTCCGACCGGCAGGCGCTCGATATCGAACGAGCCGTCGAATTGGGGCACCGCGTCCGGGTTGGATGAATTACAGCTCCAGCCGCCGAATGTTCCAGCGATTACCGATCCAGTGGCGGCGTTCACAGCAACGACATGCGCACCGAAAATTCCGGTGACGGAAGCGCCCGGGTACGGTTGAGGAATCGTCGCCAGCACAAACGGATTGGCCGGCTGCACTTGGCCCCGAATCGCGCCGACGTTCACAGCGTCGTTCGGGTCTGGATACAACATGCGGATGCCGGTGCGATCATCGTCGGAAAGTTGCGCATCGGGTAGGTTTGTGGTGGGCCGGGAACCGAGGAACTGGCCGGGTGGCGGAGCGTACGGGAACATCATGGCGCGCCAGACCGCGGAATGATCGAGCCCAAACCAATGGCCCAATTCGTGAGTGAGAAGGGATTCGAGGTCGTAGGCGCCCTGCCCTTGCGTGCTGGAAAGCGCACCGGGGGTGGCAAAGGTCGCCTCGCCATCGTTGCGGAAAAGCGTGTCGGAATCCAGAATTTGCCCCGCGAAAGCCGCTGGCGGACCAGAACCGACCGTCGCCCCCGGGGCGTTTGCGGTGATGACACGCGTGAACGCCAGTACGCCGGTGGTGAATCCCATGCTCGGCTGGTTGAAACAGATCGTGTTCAGCCCATCGATGTTGCTTTCGGAATCATTCGAGCAAGCATCCGCGGCGCTCACGTTTGTTAGCGGGCCGATCACGCCGGGATAGTTCGTTGCGTTGAAGGTTGTGCCGGAAACGCCTGACCACGCGCCGAATGCGGCCGTGATGGTATTTTCGATTTCGGTAAGCTGGGCCGCGGAATTTTGCGCAGCGACAGTAAGAATTGTGACGGGAGCAAGCGGCAGGGACGTGCTCCAGCGGCGATTGAGCGGCTGCGAGGCGGAAATGTTCCAGCGGTCCAGTGCGGGGCATCCGCCGGCGGCAGGCAAAGTCAAATCGGCCAGGTACCCGCTGGCCGGCTGCGCGGCGAGCATGGCGAAGGCGATCACGGCAACAGTTGCCAATTGAGTTGCGCGCTTCACGGCCGGGTCCTTGCGCTCTGCAAAGCTGCTTCAACCCGCGCGCGAAATGCGTCGAGCGGCATGTGGCGAATTCCTGCCGCTTGAAAGCGGCGCGTGGCGGGATCGAACGTGGCAAACGAAGCGGTATCCTGCGTGACGTATGCCTGCCCAGGCCCTGAAGAGAGCCGGACGCGAAACGTGCCTTGCTCCCAGCTCACTACGGACAAATCGCCGCGCTTTGTCGGCTCAAGGAAAAGAACCACATCTTCGCCGGGGCGGAATTGCGGTATGCCCGCAACATGAGAAGTAACAGCTCCCAGGCGTCCGCCGAGCAGCCGCACTGTGACTTGTGGTGGCGCGTTGCCCCGCCAAGTCTCCTCTACCTCGAACGACGTGAACGTCCAAATTTCGCCGGTGTCGAGAGCCACGGAATTTGCAACACACCGCGCGCGGACGATCAACGGCGCGGCCCGAGCCATCTGGGCGAGCGACATGCGTTGGAGTGTTGTCGCGCCAGCATCGGCGCCCAGTAGGGACAGCAAGACAAGCCATATAGCTGCACTGATGCCCCGGCAGTTCGTCTGTACGTTGATCATTTCACCTCCAAAATCCCCGTGGCCACGGCGCGGTCGTTGTTGAGCGTGGTGATGAATAGCGTGCGCACGCCAGGCTGGGTGGTGCTCGAAACCTGCAAATCCAGTTCGATCATGTTTGGCAGCAACCCGCTAACAGAGGAGGGTGTTATCCCGATGTCGTCGCCCGCCGGCGCACCGCCGGGTCCGCTGAATGCGTACGTGAAGGTCGGATCGAGCCCGGTGCCGTGTACGCAGATGCTCACTACCGTTGAACCGGATGTTGGCCGTGTGATTTCGAGCGGCGAGCCTTGAATTTCGCAACTGTTGGGGCCAAGCAAATAGCCGGCGAAATCCACGTTGATCGGAGAGGATTCGGCGGCCGTGGTCGGGTCCGTCACGATGACAGTGTTTTCGCTGGAGACGGGCTGCGATGATGTGAGGGAAATGGTTCCCACTGATACATCAAAGGGTGCGATTACGAATGGCACGGCATTGGAGAGCGGAGAGGCAGTACCCGGATTTTGCACCTGAACAGTGAGTGTGCCGGCCGTCTGCACATCCGCTGGATTCAGGACCGTGGTGCAAGCGGTTGCGGTGGCGCAGGTGGTATCGCGAGAAGTGCCATCGAGCAAAATTACGGATGCCCCCGTGCCGCTGCCAGCAACAAAGTTGACGCCGCTAACTTCTAGGGGAAAACTTTCCGCCGCGCCTGCCATCACGCTTGATGGAAGCAAGGATTCAATCGTGGGTCCGGTGGTGATTGCCACAATCGCCGTCGCCGACTTCGTGGGATCTGCCACGCTGGTGGCGATTACGGAAATTGAATTTGGCGAAGGAGCGATGGACGGAGCCGCGTACAACCCGGACGCGCTAACCGAGCCACACGCCGCGCCCGAGCATCCCTGGCCGCTGATGCCACTCTGAACCGTCCATGTCACGCTCGTGTTTGAGCTGTTTGCGACCGTTGCGGCAAATTGCAGGGTGCCGAGGTTGGCGCCCGAGGGAGCGAGAAACGCATACGCGGGGGAGATCGCGACGCTGACGGGGCCTTGCGCCACGAAAATCGTGATGCTGGCGCCGCCGCTCTTCGAGGGGTCAGCATTGCTGGTAGCGGTGAGCGTCACCGGATTCATCTGCGGCGCGGTCGATGGCGCTAGATAATCGACCGAGCCGGATTGCGGACCGCTTGGCGTGATGCAAGGGTTCGATCCGGTTATGCAGACCTCACCCAGAGCTGCATTTCCTTCGGGCACGCCGTTGACGGCCCACGTCACGCTCGTATCCGGCGAGTTGGCTACTGTGGCCGCAAACGATTGGCGCTGCCCGGGCGACAGCGTCACGGCGCTGGGAGTCACAGCCACGGTGACGCCGCTTGCGATGATGACAGCAGCGGACGCGGTGGGCGAAGCTCCGCCGGTAACCGCAGTGGCGGTTGCGTGGATGGTGAGCGTGGTGTCCGAAGGCAAATCTGTAGGAGCGGTGTAGAGCGCCGCCGTTGCGCTGGTGGATGCAATCGTTCCTGTAACCGAACTTCCGCCGGCGATTCCGTTTACGTCCCAGGCGATTGTGGCGCCGTTGGCCAAGCAAAACGTTGCCGCGAACGCCTGCGTTTGGCCGAGCGCCAACGTCGCAGCGGCTGGAGAAATTGCACTTGCGGTGCCGCACGTGATAGTCACGCTGGCGCTGGCGGATTTCGTCGTGTCGGCCACGCTCGTCGCGGTCACGGTAACCGTCGAAGGTGAGGGTGCGCTGGCCGGAGCCGTATAGAGCGCCGTAGTCGAATTGGTTGCCGCAATCGTGCCGTTGGTCGCGTTGCCTCCCGCGACTCCGTTTACGGTCCAGGTCACGTCCGCGCTTTGGTTGCCGTTGCCGGTGACCGTGACGGTAAATTCCTGCGCGCCTCCGGCTGGTACGCTCGCGGTCGCTGGGGTTACGGCCACGGTAATTCCCGATGCGGGTGGCGGCGGGGGATTTCGATTCGACGGAGTGCCTGCCGTCCCGCAGCCCTGCGCGATGGCCGCGCCCAGAACGATGATTGCGAAGGTCAGGTGGCGTACGTCGCGCGAATGACGGCTTCGTGTTGAGGGCAGATTTTTCACGCATGCGGCAAAGGCACGTGGTGTGCCGCGGCGGAGCAGTCCCAAAACTTGCTCAAAAATGGTTCACTCTGCCGCCTCTGACAGTGGATTTCCGCGCGCTAAATACTTATGAGAGAACCGCGTAGGCCGAGTTCAAGATTTGGGTCAGGCTCGCCGCCGTGTGCGTCCCAAAAATCACAGACGTCAGCCGTAGCCGAATTTGTCGTCCCATACCGGAATTCTGGAGTTTCAATTCGGGGCAGATTGGTGAAATGTCTGAGGAAGAACGAACTCACGCAGCTGAGTTCGTGCGCAAAAGCTCCCATAGCGTCGGTTCCAGCTCGGCGAATCGAAATGAATACCCCATTTTCGTCAGCCGCTCCGGAACAGCTCGCGTGCTGGCCAACAGCAGCGGCTGAGCCATTTCGCCGAGCGCAATCCGCAGGACGAATGCGGGTACAGCAAAAATGGCGGGACGGTGGAGAACCCGCGCCGCGACTCGCGTGAACTCACCATTGCGCACCGGATTTGGCGCAACGGTGTTGACAGCGCCGGAGAATCTATCATCTGTTATGGCCGCAATTACCACTCTAACGGCGTCATCTAGGGCAATCCACGGCATCCACTGCCGCCCGCTGCCGATTCGCCCACCCAGGCCAAAGCGGAACGGCAGCAGCATTTTCGGTAGCGCGCCGCCTTCGCGAGCCAAGATGACTCCAAAGCGCAACGTCGTCACGCGAATGCCTAGCTCTTGCGCGCGCATCGTTTCCGCTTCCCAGTCGCGCGCCAGCAAAGCCAAAAAATCAGTCCCAGGCTCGCTCCCTTCGGTCAACATCTCATCGCCGCGATCACCGTAGTAACCGGTTGCGGAGGCGGACACCATGACGCGTGGTTTTTGGTGAAGCTGCGCGATGGAGTCGACGAGGAGACGCGTAGAACCCACTCGGCTGCTGCGCAGCGTCGCCTTGCGCGCGGCGGTCCATCTTCCGTCCGCGATGCTGGCGCCGCTGAGATGCACCACTGCGTCCGCACCTTCCAGCGCAGACCGGTCGATGGTGGCCGACGCCGGATCCCAGCGGACATCGCCATCCGCCGCGGCTCCGCCCGGTCGAACAAGACGCGCGACCGTGTGGCCTTCCGCACGGAGAGCGCGACCAAGCGCGGAACCGACGAGTCCCGATGCCCCTGAAATCAAGATTCTCATCTGTTCTTCGTGTTTCGAGCCGCTTGTCCAAGCCTGAGAGCATCCAAGCTAAGGCCGAGAATCCGCGCCGTCAAGCGACACGCGTCGCGTGTAAACCCATGCTGCGCCACTCTCCGGTACATGTCCGATTCGGCATTTCGTCTGCAAAAATAGTCCGGGACTGATCGAGGAAATCTTAGGATTTAGGTGCGGGTTGAACGGCGAACGAATGTGAGACGCTCGTGAATCGGTGGCGCAAAGAATTATCGATTAGCTCGATGGTGTTGCTCTGGATGGCGCTCAGTGCATTGGTACCGACTTCTGCCCACGCGCAAAATGCCTCCGAGTCCCCAGCGGCGCAATCGAGTTCCGCCAGCCAGCCGGCGCGAATCGAGGGCTTTGGCCCTGCGCGCGCCGCTGCAGAAGGGCAGCTTGAGAAGCAATTTCTTGCGATTCCGGAAGCCACCCGCGCCGAAAGTAATCTTCGCCACCTTACCGCGACGCCGCATCTGGCCGGAACCGAAGCCAGCCATCGAGTTGCGGAATGGCTGTGCGACCAATACCGAAGCTACGGGTTCGACGCGGAAATTGAGAGCTACAGCGTATGGTTGCCAATGCCGCGCGAAATCAAGCTCGAGCTCGTGAAGCCCAAACACCAAAATCTCGCAACGCCCGAGCCGCCGATTCCCGGCGATCTCGACACGTGGAGTAAGCACGTTACGCCCGACTACAACGTCTACTCGCCTTCCGGTGATGTCACCGCTCCCGTGGTTTATGCGAACTATGGAATGGCCGATGACTACCGCGAACTTTCGCGGCTCGGCATCAACGTGGACGGCAAGATCATAATCGCACGGTACGGCCGCGGGTATCGCGGGATCAAAGCGCTGCTTGCCGAACAGCATCATGCGGCCGGCTTGATCCTGTACTCCGATCCGCAGGATGACGGCTACGCCGCAGGCGATACGTTTCCTGACGGACCGTGGCGACCAATGGGCGGCGTTCAGCGCGGATCGATTCTCTACACGCAGATATATCCTGGCGATCCACTCACGCCTGGCGTTGCATCCGTTCCCGGCGCCGAG
>JASHWB010000283.1 GCA_030044295.1 Candidatus Acidiferrales bacterium | reverse complement strand
CGCCCATGTGCCAGTATTCGTCCGTGGACGGGTTCGCGACGGATTGGCACTTGGTCCACTTGGGCAGCCGGGCTGTCGGCGGCGCGGCGGCGGTGATGACAGAGGCGACGGCAGTCGCTGCCGAAGGACGCATCAGTCCGGTGGATTTGGGAATTTGGAAGGATGCGCACATAGAGGCGCTGGCGCGGCTCGCTGCTTTCGTTCGGGAGCAAGGCGCGGTGCCTGGGATCCAACTTGCGCATGCGGGACGGAAGGCCAGCGTGCGGCGTCCATGGGAAGGCGGGGGAGCGATAGCGGATTCAGAAGGCGGATGGACGCCGGTGGCGCCAAGCGCGATCGCTTTCGAAGAGAGATACAGAACGCCGGCAGAACTCGATGAGAGCGGCATTCGCGGAATCGTGCAAGGATTTGCCGCGGCGGCTGGCCGCGCGAAGCAGGCAGGATTTCAGTTGGTAGAGATTCACGCGGCTCATGGCTATCTGATTCACGAATTTCTGTCGCCACTTTCGAATCGGCGGACGGATGCGTATGGAGGCTCATTCGAAAACCGGACGCGGTTCGCGCGCGAAGTAGTGGCGGCCGTGCGGCAGGTGTGGACGGAGGAGTTGCCGCTATTTGTGCGTATCTCGGTGACGGATTGGGTTGAAGGCGGCTGGGACCCGCAGCAATCGGTAGAATTGGCAAAACAGCTCAAGCAGTTGGGAGCGGATTTGATCGATTGCTCGTCGGGCGGTACGGCACCGGCCGCGAAGATTCCGATGGGGCCCGGTTACCAGGTGCCATTCGCGGAAAAGATCCGGCGCGAGGCGGACGTGATGACGGGCGCGGTAGGTATGATCACGAGCGCGAAGCAGGCGGATGCGATCATTCGTGAAGGCCAAGCGGATGTCGTCCTGCTGGCGCGAGAGTTTTTGAGGCAGCCGTACTGGCCGATCCATGCGGCGCCGGAGTTGGGCCAAGAGATCGCGTGGCCGCCGCAATATTTGCGAGCCGCGCCACAGGGGACGCGCTCTCGTTAGCGGAACGTGCTTGCGAGTTGCAGAGGAGCGGGTCAACGGGCGCGATTCGCGGCGCTCATGAAGCGCTCGAAAATCACGCGGATTTCAGACAGCCCCAGAGCGAGCGTGGCCGCAAAATAAACGAGCCCGAAGGGCGTAAGCACGACAACCGCCGCCAGTTTCGCCGAGTGATGACGGAAATAGTGATGGATCACCCAGGCGATTCCAGCCGCGGCGAAAGCTGCAGTCCAGAGCTTCGTGAGGTACAAGACAGGAACTCCGGTTCGGCCGATCCTGCGGTTTAGCGTGCGGCGAAGCAGCGCGAATTCCACCCACGACGACATTCCCGCGGAAATGGTGAGGCCCGCCACTCCCCAGCGCGCGTCGATGCCCAGTATGTGCGGAAGCGGGATGGCGAAGAGGTAGCCTAAGCCGCTGGTAAAAATGACGCGAACAATGGCGTAGCGCAGCGGGGTGCGGGTGTCGTGCAGCGCGTAATACGTGGATGAGTAGAGGCGGCCGAGAGTGGACGCCAGCAAGCCAACCATGGCGCCCGCGATAATTCCCCACACGTAGATGACGTCGGTCTGCGTGAAACGTCCGGATCGGTAGATGGCGGCAACGATCACGTCGCCCAAAACCAACAGGACGGCGATTGACGGCACCACGAAAAAGGCGATCTGTCGCAGGCCGGAGTTTAATCGCGCGCGGAGGATGGGCGCGACCTCTTCGTCCGTGCCAACCGCGCCGGACATGTGCGGCAGTTCCGCGGCGGAAACCGACATGCCAAACAGACTGACCGGAAGCATGTAGAGCAGCTGCGCGTACGCGAGCCCGGCAACCGCCCCTGTGGGAAGCAGGCTGGCGAGCACGGCGTCCACGTAGGCGCTGATCTGGACCACTCCGCGGCCGATAAACACCGGGATGAAATTGCGAATGACTTCTTTGACGTGAGCCGTTTGATAATTCAGCGTGACGCGCAAATGGTGCAGCAACTTCAGCACCGTAGGGAACTGGATTGCTACTTGCAAGCCACTGCCAACAACCGATCCCCACGCCAAAATGATCGCCAGCGGGTACTCGCGGTAGCGTCCGCCCCACCCGAACATCGTAGCGATCATGGCGATATTCCAGAGGACGGGCGCGGTATAAGAGAGGAAAAATCTTTTATGGCTATTGAGAATTCCCAGGCACCACGCCGAAAAAACCAGTAGGCCCGCGCCGGGGAAGAGAATCTGCACGAGATGAATGGTTAGCTGCCGCTTGGCGCCGTGAAATCCGGGCGCGATCAGGTCGATCAAGTAGGGCGTCAGCAGAACGCCGAGAGCCACAAGGATCGACGTGGTGAGCGCGAGCAGGCCGGCCACCGCGCCCGCCGTGCGCGCGGCTTCTTCTTCGTCCTCTTGCGCGAGCAGACCGGCGTACACCGGAATGAACGAAGCGGAGAGGACGCCTTCGCCAAAAAGAGTTTGCAGGAAGTTGGGGATGCGAAATGCGGCTTTGAACGCGTCAGCGGCGTCGGAGTTCCCGAAATAATGCGCGAAAACGCTTTCGCGAATCAGTCCTGCGATGCGGCTCAAAAAAATGCCGGAGGCGACTAAAAACGCGTGGCGTTTCGAAGCACCGGCATGCGCCTTTCGTGCCTGAGTGCGCGCCGCGGTTGTGGGAGTGCCGGGAGTTGCTCGCGTGTCGATACGTTCATTACAGAAGGTGAGCGAAAAGTTGTCAACTTCGATTTGAGCACCGTGCGCCTAAACGACGCACCACAGTGCGTCAGGGTGAATCGCCGGCGGTCGCAGCCAAAGTCAATTTGCTGTCGGCGAGAACATCCAAGTCGCGCTCCCATTTCTGCGCGGCTGAGAATTTCACTACAAAATGGTGTAATCCCCTGGGCAAGCGCAGCGTGGCGGGAGTTTGGCCTTCGAACTGGCCGTCCACATAGATCTCCGCACGGGGCGGACTCGACGACACCACCACAGTTCCCAACTGTGCGTGCGGCTCGCCTGCGGGATCGCTGAAGCTGGAGGTCTTCGCCGGTGGCATCGGGCCTTCTCCATCCACGGTTTCAATGGGCTTGCCCCGTCCGCTTGCGGTTGGCTCGAGATGGATATCGAAGCGCTTGGATTTCAGCAGGAAATAGTTTCCGTGCTTGCGGCCGTTGACGGACATCCAGATAAACGGCCCGTCTGTGAGCGTCAGCTTTTCGGTTACATAGCCGTCCTCAGAAATAGTCACGGTAAGGGCGTGATCCAGGCGAGCGCCGAATACGGTATGCGGCTTGTGAAAATACCCGCCGGGAAAATCGGAGGTGTACGGAGTGGTGCCGACGAAACTCCCGTCGATTGCAACGCGCGCGCCGGGAGGCGTGCTGGTGATGGTGAGATTTTTTGCAGACGCTCGCGGCACCACGAACAGCAATATCAGCGCGAGCGATGCGCAGATACAGAGTCGCCAGGATGGCTGCATCGGAGCCCTCCGGGAATTAGGCGCTGAAGATGTCATTTCACGGCCGCTCTGTCAAGCCCGCGCAACGAGCGCGCTAATTTGACGGCACGGCCCCAAAGCCGTCCGACGGTGCTGCCAGGCACTGAGAGACCGCGCCGATTCTGCGATGCCTTTTGGATGCACTTCTCTGCTGTGCTGAGAGTTACGGCTGTTAGGCCGCGGATTCCATGGCC
>JASHWB010000282.1 GCA_030044295.1 Candidatus Acidiferrales bacterium | reverse complement strand
TAGTTGAGAACCTCTTTTTGCCGTTTCGTGAGTGCCATTTTGCCCCCGGCTCGATGCTTGGTGTGAGCGCGGCGAGTATATGGCGAAATAAAAGCGAAGTCAATGGTACTTTTGGACAGGTTTGCCGTTCCCAATTGCCAGCGGTTCGGAACTCGGGGCTAAATTTCGATTCCGATTGAGCGCATGAGTTGGAGGGCGTTGCTGGTCTGGACGACGCCAGGGCTCAGGCGGTAATCGAAGCGCAGTTGGCCATTTTCGACACGGTCCTCGAAGTGGAAGTTGGCGGCGCAATTTCCAAACGAGCGGGCAATCTCGGTAAGCGCCAGATCGTGGGTAGTGATCATGCCGACGGCGCCGCGATCCAGGAGGTTCTTGACAATCGATTCGGCCCCGATGCGGCGGTCGTGTGAGTTCGTTCCGCCGAGAAGCTCGTCCAGTAGAAATAGAACAGGCGACGGTCCGTTCGTCAGATCCAGCGTGAGCTTGACGCGGAGAATTTCCGCATAAAATCGGGAAATTCCTCCCTGGAGAGAATCCAGGACGCAAACAGATGCGGCCACATTCAAGGGTGAAAGCCTTAGCTGCCGGGCGCGGACCGGAGCGCCACATTGCGCGAGCACGGCGTTCAACCCAACAGCGCGAAGAAACGTGCTCTTGCCCGCCATATTCGGCCCGCTGATGATCATCAGACCGAGGTTGCGCGCAAGATGAATGTCGTTGCGGATGGCGCGGACCGCGGGAATCAGCGGATGCGTGAATCCTTCCGCTTCGAAGCAGGGCGATTCGGCGGCGAATTCCGGAAATACGTCATTTGGGTGCTCGTGGGCGTAGGCAGCGAGCGAAGAGAGCGCCTCCATTTCGCCAATCGCGGCGATCCACTCTCGGACTGACGGTCCGAATTTTCCGTGCCACGCTTCAATCGCGAAACTCGTTTGGAGCGTGTAAAAAACCAGAGGGTCAATCAACCCGACAATCATGTTGCGGTTTGATTCGAGAAAGCTCAACAAACGGCCCAGTCGCGCGATCGATCTGGAGGGCCGGGCACCTTCGGTGCGTAGCTGCGTCTGCAGCCCGGATAGTTTCGGCGCCGAGAAAGACTCCATCTCAAAACGGGCCATGACCACAGCAAGTAATGGCAGGCCATTGCAGGATGCATCAGCCCGTTGGGCGGCTTCAATCCAGCGGCTGTGCGCGCGGCCAAACCAGGCGTTCGCTATGGTGATGACCACCACCACAACAGTCACACGCCCGAACGAACGCGGATCGGCTATTCCCCAGGCGATCCATGTAAAAAAGCTCGCTATCCAGGCTGCCGATAGAATCGCTGCGGTGAGCCGCGTGAACGCAGGTGCGATTGCTGGCTCGCTTTCCGCCCAAGCAACGAGCGAGTCGGGGCGGAGTCCCGTGCGCAAATCAGCGCCCAAGACCGCCAAGTCCTCGCGCAAATCGATGCGCTCGCGGAGATCAGCGACGGCCGAGTTGCGCGAGCGGATTTCATCCGTATGCGCGGGCGCAAGAAGCCAGTTTGCGAGAGTTTCTTCGCCGGCTCGCGTGCGAGCATCGCAAAGGAGTTGAAAGAGCGAGCCAATACCGAAAAGGTCCAGGTCGCGCGCATAGGGATGCGTTGCGCTGGCGAAGCGGTCGCCAGTTTCGCCGGTTCCGGCCCACTGGTCGTTGATGCGAGCGATGCCACGCTCGTAGAAGGCTGTCGCGCGCGCGACTCGATCGATGGCGCGGCTGACCCGTTCGTGAAGAGTTTCCAGAAAGATGAACAGGAGAATGGGTGCGACAATCCAGTAAGCGGAAACGTGTTTCGAAGTGATGATCCAGATGATGGCGACCAAGCCGAGAACCAAGAGACCTAACTTGGCGTACCCGAGAAAAGTACCCCGGCGCTTCAAGGGAATTAGCTTCCCGCGTAGCAATTCGATACGACGCCGATACTCTGCTTCAGGATCGCACGAGACGGTTTCCGGAGGTCTGTTCATGCAAGCGATACGTAGCGATCGCGGCTGAAGCTGATTTCGGCCTGCGCGAAAGAGTCTAGAAGAAAATGCAGACGTAACACAATCGAATCGCGAGTGGGCTTCATCCGTTGCCAGAAGGGAAAAACCTGGCGACCAGCATGGAATGTGCAAAGCGAAAACTTGTTTCACAGCAGCATCGCTGTGCTAACCTTTCAACTAGCGGGGACTGGGGGGAATTTGCGGCCGCCGGATCAGCATGGAATCTCTGGCAGCACGCGCCCGTCCGCGCACATCGAAGAATCGTAACTACATGCGAGACAGAAAGCCCTCATAAGACATGGCTACAACGGTTACACCTCCCAGGCAACGAAAGCGTGAAGTACTCGATCGAGCGGTCATCCGGTTCTGCGGCGATTCAGGCGACGGCATGCAGATTACCGGCAGCCAATTCACCAATACCGTGGCGATCTATGGCAACGATCTCGCTACTCTGCCGGATTTCCCTGCTGAAATTCGGGCCCCTGCCGGCACCCTGCCCGGCGTAAGCGGGTTCCAAGTTCACTTTTCATCGAACGACGTTTACACGCCGGGCGATAGCGTGGACGCGTTGATCGCCATGAACCCAGCGGCGCTCAAGATGAATCTGGCCGACTTGAAGCCCAACGGCATCCTGATCGCAAACCTCGATGAATTCGGCGAAACGGACCTGCGCAAGGCGCAGATGACCTCGAATCCGCTGGAAGACCATTCGCTCGACGGATTCAGGCTCTTTCCCGTCGAACTAACCAAGCTAACCCGCGCCGCGCTGCGCGATCTGGGGCTGGATAGCAAGAGCGTCGATCGCTGCAAGAATTTCTTCGCGCTGGGCATGTGCTATTGGCTTTACAACCGGTCGATGGATGGGACGCTGCGCTGGATCGACGATAAATTCAAGTCCAAACCCCTGCTCGTCCAGGCGAACAAGCTCGCGATGCAGGCCGGCTACAGCTATTGCGAAGCTACCGAAGCGTTTCAGATTACCTATGAGATTCCGCCCGCGAAACTTGCTCCGGGCGTCTATCGCAATATCAGCGGCAATACGGCGCTGGCCATGGGATTCGTGGCTGCGTCGCAGCAGTCGGGCCTTCCGCTGTTTCTCGGCTCGTATCCGATCACGCCTGCATCCGACATTTTGCACGAGCTGTCAGGCTACAAGAATTTCGGTGTGATTACGTTTCAAGCGGAAGACGAAATCGCGGCGGTGACAGCCGCAATCGGCGCCGCCTACGGTGGATCGCTCGCGCTGACCACTACTTCCGGACCGGGCATGGCGCTGAAAACTGAAGCGATCGGCCTTGCGGTGGCCGTCGAGCTGCCTTT
>JASHWB010000281.1 GCA_030044295.1 Candidatus Acidiferrales bacterium | reverse complement strand
TTACGCCAGCTTCTGCCAGCAAGATTATCCGGAATTCGAAATGCTTTTCGGTGTTTCGGATGCGAGCGATCCGGCGATTCCGATAATCGAGCGAGTCATCCACGACTTCCCATCCCGTTCTATACGCCTGCTGATCGGCTCCGATCCAATCGGCGCAAGCGACAAAGTAAACAAGCTCTGCCGCATGGCGCGCGAGGCGCGACACGAAATTCTTTTGGTCAGCGACAGCGATGTACGCGTCGAGCCGCGGTTCCTGAACGGTGTCGTAGCGCCGTTTCGCGATTCCGCTGTCGGCGGCGTCACCTGCCTCTATCGCGGACTCGCCGACGGATGCTTCGCCGCGACCATGGAAGCGCTCGGCAACAGCGGTGATTTCGCGCCCGGGGTGCTTATGGCCGGGCTCTCCGGCGGGCTCGATTTCATGCTTGGCGCAGTTATGGCCACAACCAAGACACAGCTCGCCGCCATCGGTGGATTCGAGCCGCTGGCCGATTATCTGGCGGATGATTACGAGCTCGGAAACCGTATCGCAGCCACGGGAAATCGCGTCGTGCTCAGCCGCTTTCCGGTTTCGATCATTTATCCTCGCGAAAAGTTGCGTGAGGCGCTTCGGCACCAGCTTCGCTGGAACCTATGCATCCGCTATTCGCATCCGTGGGGGCATTTCGGGCTACTCTTTTCGCAGGGGCTTCCGTGGGCCATTCTTGGCGCGGTGCTCGCGCCTTCCGCCGCCATTGCGGGCGGATACTTGGGCGCGTACATCGTGTTGCGCTGCGCGATGGCGCTGACGGTGGGCGTCTTAGGAATGCAAGACGAATTGATGCGGCGCTGGTGGCGGCTGCTGCCTCTGCGAGACCTGTTAGCTTTTGGCGTGTGGGTGGCCAGCTTTTTCCCGCAGCGCATCCACTGGCGCGATCGCGAGTTTTATGTTCGCGACAAGCGGCTCGTTCCCGTCGTGTCGCGCCATTCCTAGCGTCTCAGCATTCGCCTGGATTCCTTCTCCAGCCCGAGGATCGTCGCTCGGAAGCGAAGGCGTTTGGTTTCGGGTCTTTGGGGAACGTCTAGGCAAAAATGGCTGCCGGGCTAGGAATCGAACCTAGAGTCTTCTGGTTCAGAGCCAGACGTGTTGCCAATTACACCACCCGGCAGTGGTGTCCAAATTCTATCATTTCGCGGCACCGGGCGCAGCGCCCTTGTTCCGCAACTGCTTTCAGATGCCGCACTTTCGTTACGCGAATGCCGAAATCCCGGTGATGTGTTCGCCGATGATGAGGCGCTGGATGTCGTGCGTGCCCTCGTAGGTGTACACCGACTCGAGATTATTCATGTGTCGCATCACGCCGTACTCATCGACGATACCGTTCGCGCCCAGCAGTTCACGCGCGCGCCGTGCCACTTCAACAGCCGTCCAAACGTTGTTCATCTTTAGCATGGAAATGTGCACCGGCTGCGCGCGGTTCCGATCCTTCAGCCTGCCGACTTGCAGCGCCAGCACCTGCGCCTTGCAAATTTCCGTGATCATCCAGGCCAGCTTGTCCTGCACCAGCTGATGCGACGCGATAGGTTTGTTGGCGAACTGCTTGCGCGTTTTCGCGTATTGCAGGGCGGTATCATAACAAGCCATCGCCGCGCCGATGCCGCCCCAGCCGATTCCGTAGCGCGCCTGGGTGAGGCACGAAAGCGGGCCACGGAGCCCGTCGATTCCCGGCAACAGATTATCCGCGGATATTTCGCAGTCACTGAAGGACAGCCCCGACGTGACGGATGCGCGCATGGAAAGCTTTCCGTGCACGTCGTGCGTGGCGAATCCCTTCATGCCTTTTTCGACCAGAAAACCTCGCACGCGGTCGTCTTCGCATTTGGCCCAGACGACAGCGACGTCGGCGATCGAGCCGTTGGTGATCCACATCTTTTCGCCGTTCAGGACGTACGAGTTGGCGTGCTTCACCGCGCGCGTCAGCATGCCGCCTGGATTCGAGCCGAATTGCGGCTCCGTGAGCCCGAAGCAGCCGATGGCCTTGCCGCTCTGCAACCGCGGCAGCCATTTTTCCTTTTGTGCGTCCGAACCGTAAGCGAAAATCGGAAACATCACCAGCGCGCTTTGAACGGAAACGAAGCTGCGCAGTCCCGAATCGCCGCGCTCGAGTTCCTGCATCACCAGGCCATACGCTACGTTGGACATTTCCGCGCAGCCGTAGCCTTTCAAGTTCGCGCCAAAGAATCCGAGTTCCCCGAGTTGCGGCACGAGCTCCATCGGAAAAGTCGCGTCGCGATAATGCTGAGTAATGATCGGCAGCACGCGCTCGTCCACGAACTGCCGTGCCGTGCGCCGCGCCAGAAGCTCTTCATCGCTGAACGATGAATCGAGGTCGAGAAAATCCACGCCTGGAAACGCCGCCATTGAGGCCTCCTCGCGTTAGGAACTCGCTTTCACATGCGCTACAGCGTATGCAGGTACGTCATTAAGGCTGAAAGCTGCTGATCCGTGAGCGCGCCGCCCTGCGCCGGCATCATGCCGCGCCCGTTGACGATCGTCTGCTCCACAAAGCGGTCGTTCGCCGGAAGCCCACTCGGAAGATACCTTTTGTGGAACAGCCCTTTCAGTCCCGGGCCCTTTAGCCCGGACGACGAATAAGCGTAATGACACACGGCGCAATTGGCATTGAAAACCGCGCGCCCAGCTGACTGCTGTACGTTCAGCCCCAGTTGCGCGTCCGTTTCCTTGGAAAGATCGTTTCCGCCATGGCGCACGATCAGCGCGACGGCAATAGCAATTAGTAAGGCAATGGTGAGCCACTTGAGCGCCTGGGCGTACTGAGCCGCCCATGAGACATTTTGCCCATCATTGTTTTGCGGCATTCCTGCCCTGTGCGCTTCGCATAGAAGGATCGATTGGTGGCTTCGCTTGTGTGTTCAGTTCGCGTAGCGCGCGCGGGCCATCGACCTCTTCCACAGGCGCGCCGAAGCTACCCCGGCGCCTTCCACCAGCGAGCGCAGTTTCTTGTAAATTATTTCCGGTTCGAGTTTGCCCATGCCAGCAAACGTTCCGAAGCCGCAATCCGTGCCGGCGATCACGCGGTCGCGGCCTACGATATCCGCGAACTGCGCGATGCGCTGCGCGACGAGCTCCGGATGCTCCACCGTCGCGCTGCATGGCTCGATGAGGCCGGGCGCCAAGATCTTGTCCTCGGGAATGCGTGCGTCGCGCCAAACCATCCACTCGTGCTGATGGCGGGGATTGGCTGCCTCGAACAGAACCGCGCGCGGTTTGGCCCGCAGTACGATGGAAATAATCTTTTCAAGAGGAATATCGTGGTCGTGCGGCCCTTCGTAATTTCCCCAGCAGACGTGCATGCGGACCGAATCCGCGGGAATTTGCGCCAGGGCGTGGTTGAGTACGTCGACGTGCAGCTCGGCACGTTTCAAAAACTCTGTTTCGCTCAAATCCTGAAAGCCCGTGTGGCGCGCCATCGCTAGGTCGGGGCAATCCACTTGCAAAATGAATCCGGCGGAGACGATCGCTTCGTACTCTTCTTTCATCGCTTTCGCGACGGCCTCCACATACGCGCGGTGCGACGGATAGAACTGATTGGGCTGAAACGCCGCTACCAAACCGGGCGAAGCGGTGTTCATGAACGCTTCCGTCACTCGCGTCTTGGCAATCGCGTCGCGCAGGTTCGACAGGTCCTTGCGCAATTGCTGCCGGCTTTGCACCTGAACCGGCCCGACGCAGCACGACCGCCTGAACGCCTGCTTGCCGGTAACGCGCGCGATGCGTTCGCGAAACTCCGGATACGCGGCCAGATCGAGAGCCGGCTTGCGGGGCTGATCGCCGTCAAAGCCGGTGAGCCGTTCGTAAATATACGTGGCGTAACTCACTTTGCTCGCCTCGCCGTCGCTCACCACGTCGATGCCAATGGCGGCTTGGCGCGCCACATTATCCGCCACGGATTCGCGGACCACGCGGTCGAACTCTGCCTGATCGAAGTCCTCGTCATGGTCCTTGCGCAGCAGCAGGTCCGAAAGCCCGGCTGAACGCGGCAAGCTGCCTGCGTGCGTGGTGAGAATGCGATCGGTGCTGATTTTCATCGTAATTCCGCGGTTCTCGTGGATCATTGAGGCTAGCACATTGCTGCCCTGAAATTAACCAGGCGACACTCGCGTTTAGTAGACTCGTCTCGGCTCATCGGACGGCGGACCGTTGTATTCGGGCTACCTGCGGGCGACGCTCGCGCGGGCGCGGGAGAGCAAATGGCAATCATAAATATCGTTGGGACGGCCGCTGGAGTTTTCACCACGTTCGCATTCATCCCGCAGATCGTGAAAATCCGCAAGCAGGGCGGCGATGACTTGTCGTACGCAATGCTGGCCGTCTATTTCGTTGGTGTCGGATTGTGGTTCGCGTACGGTTTGATCTTGCGCGCCCCGGCGATCATTTGGACTAACGCTATCACGGATGTCCTCGTCGCGGTCGCGATTGTCTTGAAGGCCACGCACCGGCCGCGCGGAGGATCCGAGCAACGCCGTGCATCGACGAGCGCCGCCAAGGAATCCGAATTCGCGGGCGACTAGCCGCTCCGATATTCGTGGATGTGGAGCGCACGCGCCGAGGCTGGCTCCGCGTACATTTCTTCGACTAGGGCGGCGCGGCGCGCGAGGATCACCTTCTGATTCAGCGAGCCTTTGTCCGTGATTTCCCCTGCATCGAGGGACGCAGGCTCATCCATTAGCATCGCGCGCACGACGCGATTGGAATTTCCGGTGGCTTGCTGCGCGAATGATTCGAGCAGTTCCGAAAACTTCGCGACGACGGAGGGATGGCGCAAAACTTCCGCCGCGGGCGCGGACGCAGGCAGGCTTGGGGCGAGCGCGCGGCACGCTTGCAGATTCGGGAAAATGAGAATGCCCAGGTCGCGCCGGTCTGGACCGGCAATAGCGGCATCGGTAAGGCACGGCGCGAACCAATGCAAAAGTCTTGCGCGCAGCGGGCCGATATTGACGAATGTTCCGGACGCCAGCTTGAAATCCTCGG
Source organism: Candidatus Acidiferrales bacterium (assembly GCA_030044295.1). Classification (GTDB taxonomy): domain Bacteria; phylum Acidobacteriota; class Terriglobia; order Acidiferrales; family UBA7541; genus Palsa-295. The sequence goes on along the minus strand of JASHWB010000281.1, from coordinate 50 downwards.
CCAGACGGCCGTCGAAGAACAACCCCTGGTTGATGTCGTTGGGATCGACG
>JASHWB010000280.1 GCA_030044295.1 Candidatus Acidiferrales bacterium | reverse complement strand
TCTCGTCTGTTACGGTGCCGTACACGACGCCCTGGTTGAGATCGGTGGCGCGCAATTTCCAGATGCGGCAGGCGAACAGGATGTTGTGGCTGTCGTGGACCTTCGAGAGGTGATAGAACGAGCCGGGCTGCTTGGGATACGGAAGAACGTCCTTGCGGCCGTTGTGCTCAATTTCGATGTAGCCCTCTTCGATGTCGATGTTCGGCGTCCCGTATTCGCCCATGGTGCCGAGCTTGATGAGGTGGCAATCGGGACGGTATTCGCGCAGCGCGAAGAGGAGATTCAGCGTTCCGACGACATTGTTAACCTGCGTGCCGACGGCGTGCTTGCGGTCGATCATCGAGTATGGAGCGGAACGCTGCTCGGCGAAGTGAATGACGGCGTCGGGCTCAAAATCGCGAACAAACGCGCCAAGAAATTCGTAGTCAGTTACATCGCCGACGAAGGATTGGATGGTCCTCCCAGTGCGTTTGAGCCATGCGTCGAGGCGCTCGGGAAGCGGGCGAATCGGAGTGAGGGTCTGCGCACCGAGTTCGAAATCCCACTGGCGGCGGATGAAATTATCGACGATTGCGACCGAGTGACCCTGCTTCGAGAGGTACAAGGCCGTCGCCCAACCGCAGTAACCATCCCCACCTAGAACGGCGATTCGCATCTACGCTCCTTAGAACCTGAGTGTCTTCGCTGGCAGCAAAATAAACGGCCGATTCGTGGTTTCGCGAGCCGCCGCTCGGAAAGAGGGCGCTATTGAAATTTGTACCCCGATGCACGGAGGACGCGCAAGCAGCATTTTACCCGCGTGAACGCATGCAATAAGTCTAGACGCGCGATCACGTGTCGCCGGTCCTGTGCGATGACCTCACTGGAAGATATTAGAATTCGCGACTCTTCTTACTTCACCCTGGCCAAGCCGCTCCAACTGTAGCCACGGTGAGAGCGCACGGCCGCATCGTCGAACCCGCTGGCGACCCAGGCGCGCACTTCATCTCCTCGCAGGTAATACGCCACCGGGGTGACCAGCTGATCGAAAACGTTGGCGTGAATCTCGTCGAATGGGTACGAGTACATGGATGCGAAATAGTCGCCGTAGGGCAGAAAGGCCGGACCTTTTCGGTTAGCGCGCGGCCGGTAAAAAAGCTTTATCACACCCCAGAGCAGCAGGGATGGCGGCCAGCACAGCACCCTCAGGAAACCGGCGGGCAGCTTTGAAGTGAAGTTGACGCGAAGAGGATTCACGTAGCGCGTGATCCACTCGTTGCCCTCCTGACCGTACACCCAGAAAGACACCTGGCCTCCTGGGCGCACCCGCGAGGCGAGACTGAGAAAGCCGGCTGCCGGATCGGGGAGGTGGTGCAGAACGCCGACCGAGAACGCCAAGTCAAACACCGGTTTCACCGGAGGCCGGAGCAGGTCTCCAATCGCGACGTGCACGTTCGGGAGATCGCGCGTGTGGCGATAGGCGACGAAGGCGCTGTCCCCGAGGTCGATGGCAACGACCGCTCGCGCGCCGCACGATGCTGCAATCGCCGTATGGCGGCCTTTCCCGCAGCCTCCCTCGAAAACCAGCTTGCCCGCGAAGTCGCTCGGCTCAAGCGGAGCAATCCAGGCGAAGAATTCCTCTTTGTAATAGTCGCGGAGGTCGCTCCAGCGGAGCCATTCTTCCGCGAAGCGCGACGCCGTCTCCGTTTTCACGGTCTCAGTGCTGCCGGGCAGGAGGATGGGCAAACCGTCGCGAATCGGGAAATTGCCGCGGCATGCGACGCACGCTAACTCGCCGCTTACGATATGGCCTGCGTCGTCGCAATTCCCTTGTCGAGACAGAGATAACGTATGGCCACACGAAGGGCAGGCCAAAAAATTCAGCGCTTCAGGTCGCATGTTCGAAGTGATTTATCGGCCGGCCCCGGCGGTGCGATCGGTGCGTCCGGATCGCGTGCCGCGGCGGCCCAGAAATTCTCGCACGGTATAAACGGGCTTGTTCTGCGATTCGTAATACGTGCGGGCCAGAAGTTCGCCGATCAACCCGATGGCGAGCAGTTGAATGCCGCCGATCACGAGCGCCGTGCTCATTAAAAGCAGCGGACCATGGAGCGCGATCACGTCCGCATTGGTCACCAGCTTCTGAATGACGAGCCACAAGCAGGTAACGCCCCCGATAATCAAGCAGCCCAGACCTGGCAGCCCGAATAGTTGCAGCGGGCGCGTGGAGTAGTCGAGCAGGAACTTGACGCTGAGCAAATCGAGAAAGACGCGGATCGTTCGTGAGATGCCGTAGTTGGACTTGCCGCTTTTGCGCCGGATATTCGTGATGGGCACTTCCACCACAGATGCGCCAGACGAACTGGCGAGCGCGGGAATGAAGCGGTGCAGTTCGCCATACAACTGAATCTCCGACAGAATTTCGCGACGATAGGCTTTGAAAGTGGTGCCGAAGTCGTGAAGATCGACACGCGAAAGCTTGGCCATAATCCAATTGGCGATGCGGCTCGGCAATTGGCGTGTCAGCCAGGCATCTGTGCGCTCCACCCGCCAGCCGCTGACGATGTCGTAGCCTTCCTGAATTTTCTCGATGAAACGGGGGATTTCGGCGGGGTCGTGCTGCAGGTCGCCGTCCATGGAAATGATGATTTCGCCGCGGGCATGGTCGAAGCCGGCTTTTAACGCCGCGGTTTGGCCGAAGTTGCGGCGCAGGCGAACGACCACCACGCGAGCATCGTCAGCGGCAATTTCGGAGAGCAGACGGAAGGTGCCGTCCTTGCTGCCATCATCGACGAAGACGATCTCGTAGGATTCACCCACAGCGTCCATGGCGTCGATGATACGGACGTAGAGCTGCGGCACATTTTCCTGTTCATTGAACAGGGGAACTACAACCGTGTAGGCGAGTTCGCTTTGCTGTTCGAGGCTCATGAATTCCCATCCCGGCGAGCCAAAGCGGGATGCTTGAAATCCGCGTTGCCGCCCCAGCGGACCAAACTGGAACGCTGAGTCTCCCTCTCACCCCAACGCACAGCACTCGCGCGATGAGGACTCCGAAGCCGCAGTATAGCACCCCGGCGGGCAATCGCATTGTGGGAGGAAAGTTGGGAGTTAGAAACCGGCAATGGATGATTCGTGAAAAGCGATTTGCCGCCGCTACTCACAACAACCGTCATGGCGGGAGCACCGACAAGCGCCTGGAACTTCGGCAAATCGGCGTCTTTGACGAGGAAATAGCAGCGCGGGGGTGCCAGCCAGAGCGATTTGAATTCGGAATCGGTGATGAACATGTGGGGCGCATCCGAGGCGTAGGAGCCATAATCGAGATTCACGCGACGGTCGGTGACCAGAAGCGAGGTGCGGTTGTCGTAGAAAAACACGGAAGAAAACTCGTAGTAGTGCCCTTCCGAAATCAAAGTGCCCGGTGGATCGTGCGCGAGAGCGCGGGCAAGCGTACGCGAGGAAAGATAGGGATCGAAGGTGATCATCGCCAGGCGAGCAGCGTGAAAGAACAACACCATCATTAGAGCGGCGGCGAGATAAGCGCGTTGCCCAACCCAGCGGAACGTACCAAGGGCCCCGACCAGAAATGCTATGCCTGCGAGCAGCAGTGGGGTGCGGAGGTAGGCAAACGAGTCGAGCGTAAGATCCTCCATGTGGCCAAGCGAAAGAGAATAGGCCTTGGGGTGGTGACTCAGGGCCATGGAAATATCGCCGGGTGTTGGAACGTGTCGAACGTAGATGATCAGCGCAAACGCGGCGATAGCGGCGCAGGCGGTGATGGCCGCCAGGAATCGCGTTCCGCGGCGCACCCAAATGCCTTCGGCGGCCATGGCCGAACCGATCAGCAGCGCGAAGGCCGGATAGCACGGCATTGAGTAGTATTCCTGCGTGGTCGAAAAAGTGAAAAAGACGAGAATGAAACCGATCCAGCAAAGGGCCAGAAGGCGAGCGCGTCCGGCGCGGTCGATTGGCTTAAATGACTGCTTAACGATCGCGGGAATGTAAACGCTCCAGGGAAATAGCCAGATCAGATGGAACAGCCAAAAATAGGCGCGCGGGACCGTGTTGTAATCGCGCGGATAGCGCATGTTCAGGAAGCGCAGCAACTGCTCGTTGATGAAAAAGAACCAAAGGAAACCGTGGTAATCGCCGGGGCCGCTATGAAGCGTCCAGACGAAGGTTGGAGGATTGCGCAGTGTCGCAAGGATGTGCCAGGGAGCAGCGATCGCGAGAATGATTGCGGCGCCAAGAAATGGATGCAAGCGGCGCCAAACTTTCGCGGAAAAGAGCTGGCGCGTGAAAAGCAGATAGAGGAGCGCGGCAGCTACTGGGAAGACCACGCCGATCAAGCTTTTTAACAGAAGCCCGACGCCCAGGCTCGCAGCGAGCAGGACGGCCCATACAAGGGGACGTTTTTCTTCCTCGTCGATGGCGCGAAGAAAAGCCCACATCGCCAGAACGATCGTGAACGTCAGCATTACGTCTGGAATGATGATGCGGGTAAAAAGGAAAAGACCGACACACGTAGCCACGCATAAGCCGGCATAGAATCCGGCGCGCTTGCCGAAGGCCCAAACTCCAAAGGCAGCGGTGAGCCAGCAAAGGCCGATGGCGGAGAGCACAATGGGAAGGCGCGCGGACCAATCGTGAACGCCGAAGATCTTGTACGAGCCGGCCAGTGTCCAGTAAACCAGCGGCGGCTTTTCCATGTAGGCGATGCGGTCGATATGAGCCGTGACCCAATCGCCGGAGGTGAGCATGTTGCGCGCGATCTGCGCCTGTACGGCGTCCACATCATCCATCAATGATGGCGGAGAGAATACGCAACCGAAATAGATTGCGCTCGCGACGAGCACTACGATCAGATAGTAGATGTGAGAACGCCCTGCCCGAACCGGTTCGGTTCGGGGCAGCGTCCCAATTGGATCCGCCATCGCCTCATCCACAGAAACAGAATCATCAGGCCCCACAGGTGGTATCCCAGGTTCTCCTTGCGCTCGATGTGGCGGCGCACGCAGGATTGGATTTCGCTAATACGAAATAGATCGGAATATTCCGATGCGCCGGCGAGCGCTTCAGTTAGCAGCGGACGCAGAGGACCACGCAGCCATTCGTGAGCGGGAATATCGAGCCCGGTCTTTTTGCGATTGAGAACGGTCGCGGGCAGCTTGTCCTTCATCAGCTCTTTCAGAATCCATTTCTGGCGCGAGCCGCGCATCTTGAGGGACGCCGGGAGCTTGGCCGCGAATTCCACGATACGGTGGTCGAGTAGAACAGGGCGCGCTTCGACGGCGTGAGCCATGCTCATGCGATCGACTTTCATCAAGATGTCGTCGGGCAGGAAGTATCGTTGGTCGAACCAGAGATACGGAGCGAGTTCGTCTCGGCCTCCGGCTGACAATTTTGTCCCAAGTTCGCTGAGAACGGAGTCCAGCGCTCCCAGCGCACCAGAGGAGAGGAGGCGCGATTTCTGAGCCGCCGAGAATGTGCCGTTCCAGTAGATGTGCGCTTGTTCGGGTGCGAGAAGCGAGCCTTCGACGAAGCGCTTGGCCATGTATTCGAGGCTGATTTTGTCGTCGGAGACTGGCCAGCGGCGTAGACACTCCAGCGCGAAACCCCGCGAACCGGCGGAGAAACGGCGCAGATGGCGGGCCAGGCGATCAGCGCGGTAGGTGAGATAGCCGCCGAAGAGCTCGTCGCCACCTTCGCCGCTGAGCGCAACGGTGACTTCGCGCTTAGTCATTTTCGAAAGGTACCAAAGAGGCAAAGCACCGGCGTCGGCGTCGGGCTCGTCGTTGTAATAGGCGAACTCTTCGATGACCGATGGGAGATTTTCGGTCGGGTTCAGGTCGAATTCGTGGTGATCGGTGCCGTAGCGTGCCACGACTTCGCGGATGTAAGCCGTCTCGTCAAAACTGCGACCGGTGAACGAAATCGAAAGCGTTTTCAGGCGCGACGATGTGGCATTGGCGGCGTAGTGCAGGACGGTGCTGGAGTCGATGCCGCCGCTGAGCCAAATGCCGAGCGGAACATCCGATAGCAGATGCTCGGCGGCAGATTCCTGAAGCAGGTGGTCGAGTTCTTCTTTTGCGGATTCGGCGCCGATGGAATTCGAGACACCAAAAGGAAGCCGCCAGTACGGCTCCGACCGAATTTCGCCATCGCGCCATTCGAGCCAGTGGCCGGGAGGGAGCTTTTCGATGCCATCAGCGAGCGTCCAAGGGCACGGGACGTAATTGAGCGAAAGATAGCAATCGAGGCCCGCGAGGCTTAGGCGGCGGTCGAACTCCGGGTGAACGAAAATGGCTTTCAGCTCGGAGCCGAAGAGAAGATCGCGGCCGAGACGCGCGGTATAAACCGGTTTGATACCCATGCGATCGCGCGCAAGAACTAGACGTTTTTCGGGCGCATGCCAAATCGCAATGCTGAACATGCCACGCAGGCG
>JASHWB010000279.1 GCA_030044295.1 Candidatus Acidiferrales bacterium | reverse complement strand
CCGATCCGGCCGATCAGCTCCGTAATTGCCTCCGCCTCGATGCGCAACACGCGCTTGGCGCGGTCGAGCATCGCCTCGCGCACGGTTTCGGTCGTCGACGGACCAGCGGCCGGCTTCATCGGGCCGCCTTCGCGCGAGGACCTTTGCGGCGCTCGCGCCCTCCGTACGCAGAAACCCGGCGTACTTCTTCGCCCGGCTGATCGAGTTGCCTCGCTAAAGCGGCGATGCGCGTCAATTTCCGCAGCAGCGGGCTTAGATCGGCAAGCGGCAGCGCGTTCGTGCCATCGGACAAAGCCTTCGCGGGCACCTCGTGCACTTCCAGAAACACTCCATCCACTCCGACCGCGGCGGCCGCGCGCGCCAGCGGCTCGATAAATTCCGGCTGGCCGCCGCTCGCCTTCCCCGCTCCTCCGGGCAGTTGCACCGAATGGGACACGTCGAACACCACGGGATAGCCGAGTTTCCGCATGATCGGAAACGATCGCATGTCCACAACCAGATTCTGATAGCCAAAAGATGCGCCGCGTTCGGTGAGTATGATCTTCTCGTTGCCCGTGCTGACCACTTTTTCTACCGCGTGCGCGATGTCCCAGGGCGATAGAAACTGGCCCTTCTTGATGTTCACGGCGCGTCCCGACCGACCGGCAGCCAGCAGGAGGTCCGTCTGCCGCGAGAGAAAAGCCGGCACTTGCAGCACGTCGCATACTTCAGCCGCTGGCCCGACCTGTGCAACTTCGTGAACGTCAGTCAAAATGGGTAAGCCGGTCCGCTTCTTGATTTGCGCCAGGATGCGCAATCCCTCTTTCAGCCCTGGCCCGCGATAGGACGAGATAGACGAGCGGTTCGCCTTGTCATACGACGCTTTGAAAACCAGAGGGACTCCCGCCTCGGCTGCGATGGTCGCCACGCGTTCGGCGGTGTGCATGGCGTGCGCTTCGCTTTCAATCACGCATGGACCGGCGATCAGGAAGAGCGGCGCGTCTCCGCCGATTCGCACTGCGCGAACGGCTGGCGCGCCCAATTCGAAGCTATGAGACGCCTGCATCGTTGAAAATTCACTCCCCCTAGTTCCCGTTCCAGATGCACCAGAGTATTCGCGTTCGCCCGCCTTTTCAACCTTTCCACCCCCGCGAATTTCGACCGAAACATCCCCAGCGAGGCGATCCCGCAGATCGTACTTCCGCCCAGTGACTGACCCGCTGATAGAATTGTCTGCGGAAAAATGTACCCGTGACGCGGAGCAATAGGGAGGCTGCGGCGCAATTTGACGTCTCGGCTGATCGTCCCGCCACGGACCCAAGTTCAAACCGAATCCGTCTTGATTTCATCGCCGTGAAATCGCGCCGGACGTGCTGCCCAGGATTTTATGAAGAGTCCCCACCAGCCAGAATTTCGCTCTCGCCCAGGATTAATTTCATAGGACGAACCCCTGAGGGCAATTCCTCCACCCGGTAACCGCCTCTAGCTTAGGCACTTATGATGGCAACCAACTCTCGCCTTCGGACCCCCAGTTGCGCCTTAGACGGCGTGAGTCCAAAGCGAAGGAATATGAATGTTCAAAGCATAGGGCATGGGAAACGAGGAGGTTTGCGATGTTTGAACAACTTGTAGTGTCTCGGAAAATGCCCAAGACGCGCCGGCGCTGGTCCGTGGCGCTGGCGGTGATATTGCAGGGCGTAATCGTAGCTGTCCTTCTTTTGATCCCGCTTCTGTTCACTTCGGCGTTGCCGTCGACAATGTTGGGGACTTTCTTGACGACGCCTCCACCGCCCGCACCGCCTCCGCCACCCGCGCCGGTCGAGAAAGTTCAGAGACCGAAGCTCTCGCAGGTGGTTAAAACGCACGCGTTTGTGGCGCCCACCGTGGTGCCGAAAAATATCGATACATCGAGCGAACAGGCGCCGCCCCCCGTAGCTACTCAATCCGGAACAGGCGTTCCGGGCGGAATCGGCAACGGCATCCCAGGCGGGATCGGAAATGTGGCGCCACCACCGCCGCCAAAAACTGCGACACCGCAGAGAATCCACGTTGGAGGAAATGTCGAGGCGGCGAAGCTAGTCAGAAAAGTGACGCCTCCCTATCCACAGATCGCTCAGGCGGCGCACATACAGGGAACGGTAATTCTCCACGCAATCATCGCGAAGGATGGCTCCGTGCAGGAGCTTCGCTACGTATCCGGGCCAGCTTTGCTGATGGCCTCGGCGATGCGAGCCGTGCGCGAATGGCGATATCAGCCGACGGAGCTGAACGGCCAGCCGGTTGAAGTGGATACCACGATCCAAGTGGTCTACAACCTGGGATGATTCGTCCGGTACTCTGGGCCGACGCCGGTCAACTCTCGTAGCGCAGTGGCGCAGCGAATCGCTGAGGAAATCACGAGCCCCTATCGGCTGACTCGTGATATCGTGCGCGCGCCTCGGCATTTTTCAAGGAGACTGCGCCCAAGTGGATTTGCCCAAATCCGTACTCGAAGCTGCGGACGTTTCGGCGGTAACGCAATTGATCCTGCGTGAACGCGAAAGCCGCGACCTAGGCCGCTGGGACCGGATGCGCGATTGCTTCTGGCCTGAGTCGCAGGTGCGGGTGAGTTGGTATCGCGGCGATGGAGCGGGATTTGTGGAAGGCTCGATCGACATGGCTCGGCGCGGCGTGCTCGCCAAACACCGCGTTACGCCGATTCTGGTGAATCTCAACGGCAATCGGGCCGTTGCCGCGATGCCCTCGATCATCGATCTTCCGGTGAAGCTTCACGGCATCGAGCTTATCCTTTCCGCGCACGCGCGATTTCTATACCGCGCGGAGAAACGCGCCGACCTCTGGCGGCTCGTGGGCTTCGACGCCATTTACATGCGCGACGAGTTGACGCCCGCGGTTCCGGGACACTCGGTCACCATCGATCCCAAGGATCTGAAGGGATTTCGACCCACCTACCGGCTGCTCGCTTACTACATGACTAGTCAGGGCTATCAAGTCGATCCGAATCTCGCGGGAGAGGACCGGCCCGAACTGGTTGCGGCGATGAATGCCGAAGTCTATGGCTGGGCTGGAATTAATGTCTGATTTCGTTCGGGGTTTTGCGCATTTGCAGCCGGGCAAAAAACTGCATTTGTAGTCGCTACCAAATCGCTCGTCGCGCAGTCTAAGGTTATAGGTGTGACGGTATTTTTTACCTGCGCAAAATACGGCAGTTATGTATAATGGGATTATCATCCGGTAAGAAGAAACCTTTCATCTCCATGCGTCATCGAATTGATTATGGCGACGAAGAATCGTAAACGACTGGGATCAGGGCGGTTAGTTCCTACTCGACCGACCGGCGTGGAATACCGCGTTAAGTACGGAATCCACATTGTCGAAACGGGCCCGCAGCATGGACGCGGAATGCGCCCGTTGAAGTGGGCGCGCTGCTCCGTGAAGCCCGCGGATACGCATCGTATCCCCAGCGGGACCTATTTCCTTCACGCCGATGAGGGCGGCGTGTTTCAGGTGAAGTCCAACGGCCACGTGTGGGAATACCTCACCGCAGCGTAAGTCGATCCACCCAATTGATGGCTAAGCCCTTCGCCTGAGAGGTCAAGCTAAGGCTTTGCTATGCCTGACCCTTCCCCTTTCGATTTTGTGCGCGCGAATGCCTGCGAAAAAGGCGAATAGGCGGCGAATCTTTGCGCAGCACAGTGCGCATTGTGCATGACGCGGTGCTGCGTCTTAAGACCGCTTTAGTTCGCCGTTTCTGACCAAAATCTGCGCCTTTTCCTTGGCTGCGCGCTCGCACGCTTACGCATCCGTCCGAGCCCTTCGACGATGCACATGCTCCGGCTTGCCGCCGATGTCGGACGGGCAATGTGTTTCCTATTGGTGGATTGTTTCCGTCGGCTGGTGCAGAATCGCCCCCTGTAATTCGTTTCAGTGCGGAT
>JASHWB010000278.1 GCA_030044295.1 Candidatus Acidiferrales bacterium | reverse complement strand
ACGTGCGTGACGGCCACGAGCCTCGTGCGCGGGCTCAGCAACTCCGCGAATTCGTCGATTAAAAGCTCGCCATTGTCGTCAATCGGGCCAACGCAAAGCTTCGCGCCTTTTTCGTCGCACAGAATCTGCCAGGGGACGATATCCGAGTGGTGCTCCATGCCGGTGATGAGCACTTCGTCATCGGCGCCGACGTTCGTCCGGCCATAGCTCTGCGCCACCAGGTTAATCGCTTCGGTGGTTCCGCGAACGAAAACGATCTCGTTCGCCGAGCGCGCGTTCAGGAATTTCTGCACCGTACGGCGTGCTGCGTCGTGCTCCTCGGTGGCGTGTTCGGAAAGGAAATGCACGCCGCGATGAATATTGGCGTTCGTCGTCTCGTAATAGCGGACGATTGCGTCGATCACGGCGCGCGGTTTTTGCGAAGTGGCGGCGTTATCAAAATACACCAGCGGCTTGCCGTGGACTTTCTGCTGCAGGATCGGAAAATCGGCGCGTATCTTTTCGAGTTCCGCCGGACTGAACGGCTCTGCGCCATGTGCTGGCTGCAGGCCCGCTCCAAAATTTCTGGCGGCGGTGGTCATTTCGCTTCTCCCACTGCTGCTTCCGGCGCCTCCCTCGACACCGAACCAGTCACTCCCGCGACGTATTCGCGAATCAGCGTTTCCACGTGCGCGCGGGCCGGGCCTTCCTTCATGCGATCGACGCATTCATTCGCGAAGGCCATCAGCAATAGGCGCCGCGCGGAGGCCTCGTCGATTCCGCGCGAGCGAAGATAGAAGAGCGCGTCTTCCTCGATCTGTCCGATGGTCGCGCCGTGCGTGCACTTCACGTCGTCGGCGTAAATCTCGAGCTGCGGCTTGGTGTCGATTTGCGCCGTATCCGAAAGCAGCAGGTTGCGGTTCGTTTGCTTGGCGTCCGTTTTCTGCGCGTCCTTATGCACGATGATCCGGCCATGAAACACGCCATGAGCGTGGCCGGAGAGAATCCCATTGTAAAACTGACGGCTGCCGCAATGCGGGCTGGCGTGCTCGACGAGCATGTAATTGTCGAGATGCTGGCGATCCCCGCCAACGAAAAGCCCGTTGATCAGGCACTCGCCGCCTTCGCCGCTGAGCACCGGATGGACGTTGTTGCGCACCAGCGCGCCCCCGATCAGCACGGAGTGCGAAGCGACATTAGCCGAGCGGCCCTGTTGGATGCGCAGCGTGGAGACGTTGAAAGCCTCCGCGTCCTCGCGCTCGATCATGTAATGCGAAACCACTGCGTTGTCGCCTGCCACCAGTTCCGTGGCCGTATTGCACAGCGCTTTTCCGCCGGACGACACATATTCTTCCACAATCGTCGCATGCGCGCTCTCCTCCACCACGATCAGGTTGCGCGGGTGCGTGACCGCCGGAAAATCATGCGATGCGGAGATAAAGAGCAGATGAATCGGCGCCTCGGCCATGGCGTTTTTCTGAACGTGGACGAAAGCGCCGTCCTCGATAAACGCTGTGCTCAGGGCGCAGAACGGGTCGCGCTGAATGTCGAGATACCGGCCGAGGTGCGCCTGGATCGACGCGGAATTTTTCGCCAATTCCGCAGCCACACTCGCCACCGTGACGCCCGGCGGCAGAGCATCGAGCGACGACAAATTAGGCACGAACCGCCCGTCCACGAAAACGAGCCTGCACGCCGCACCCGGTATAAACGCAGCAGAGGCATGGGCGAAAGTGAAGCCCGACTCGTTCCACGAAGGCGCCGCATGCCCGTTGCGCACCAATCGAAATGGTGTCTGCGTAATCGGCGCGAGATTGGTGAAGCGCCAATCTTCGTCGCGCAGGGTAGGGAAGCCGGTTTCGCTGAAACGCGCGAAGCCACGCTCGCGCAGATCGCGCAGCCATGGCAGTTCGCGGCCCACGGCTTCTTTTTCTAAGCGCGCGAAGCCCTCGGCGTAGCTTTCCAGGGATTGAATTGCGCTGGCCACCTTGCTGACTCCCATTTTCCTTACGCGGCGCCCGCAGCCGTGCCGACGGTGGCGTATCCCGATTCTTCTAGTTGCAGGGCGAGTTCCGGCCCGCCCGAGCGGACGATCCGCCCATCCACCAGCACGTGGACGCGATCCGGCACGATGTAATTCAGCAGGCGCTGGTAGTGCGTGACCACCAAAAACGCGCGGTCCGGGCTGCGCATCGCGTTCACGCCGTTCGCGACGATCTTTAGTGCGTCGATATCCAGGCCCGAGTCAGTTTCGTCCAGAATCGCTAGCCTCGGCTCCAGCACCGCCATCTGCAGGATTTCGTTGCGCTTTTTTTCGCCGCCGGAAAACGCTTCGTTCACCGAGCGATTCAGGAACTTCTCATCCATGTCGAGTAGCTTCATTTTCTCGCGCAGCTTGGGCAGAAAATCCATGGCGTCCATTTCGTCCTGGCCGCGGTACTTGCGCACGGCGTTCATCGCCGACCGCAGGAAGTACGCGTTGCTGACGCCCGGAATTTCGACCGGATACTGAAACGCGAGAAACAGCCCCTCGCACGCGGCGTCTTCCGGCTTCATCGCCAGCAGATCTTTCCCATCGAACAGGACTTCGCCTTCCGTCACATCGTAGCTCTCGCGGCGCGCCAGCACCTGCGCGAGAGTGCTCTTACCGGAGCCGTTCGGGCCCATGATGGAGTGCACTTCCCCCGCGTCGAGGCGCAGGTTCACGCCCTTAAGGATTTCGTTCCCGCCCACCTGAACGTGCAGATTCTTGATTTCGAGAAGGCTCATTCGCCGGTCACCGCGTTCGTATCGATTAGACTACTCACCAATCCTTCCTTTGTTTCCACCCGCAAGTACCTGGCTGAACGGGTCATCCGACGCTTCCTTCCAGGCTCACGCTCAGCAGCTTTTGCGCCTCCACGGCGAACTCCATCGGCAGCTCCCTGAACACGCGCTTGCAGAAGCCGTTCACCACCATCGAAACCGCGTCTTCCGTCTTCAGCCCGCGCTGGCGGATGTAGAAAAGCTGATCCTCGCCGATCTTCGATGTGGACGCTTCATGCTCCATGCGCGCCGTGGAATTTTTCACCTCGATATATGGGAACGTGTGCGCGCCGCACTTGTCGCCGATCAGCAGGGAATCGCACTGCGTGTAATTCCGCGCGCCCACGGCGTTCTTCAAGATGCGCACCATCCCGCGATAGGTGTTCTGCCCGTGTCCGGCGGAGATGCCCTTCGATACCACGGTGCTCCGCGTGTTCTTGCCGATGTGGATCATCTTCGTGCCGGTGTCCGCCTGCTGATAATTGTTGGTTAGCGCCACGGAATAGAACTCGCCGACGGAATTATCTCCCTGCAGGATGCAGCTCGGATATTTCCATGTAATCGCCGATCCGGTTTCCACCTGCGTCCAGGAAATTTTCGAATTGCGGCCCAGGCACTTCCCGCGCTTGGTCACAAAATTGTAGATCCCGCCCTTTCCGTTCTTATCTCCCG
>JASHWB010000277.1 GCA_030044295.1 Candidatus Acidiferrales bacterium | reverse complement strand
GGAGGCTAAGACGGTGACGAGATGCGGGAACCAATCGTGACAAGCGATCTTCGTAACGGCAACTCGGATAAGCCGTTGGTGGTGGGAATCGGCGGGACGACGCGCACGCCTTCGTCCACCGATCGAGCGCTGCGGCTGGCTCTGCGCGGCGCGGAAGAGGCCGGTGCCACCGTCCATTGCTTCAGCGGGCCGTTTCTGGTGCGGCTGCCGCATTTTGCGCCGGAACACCAGACGCGGAGCGAGGAACAACGCGAGCTGGTGGAAACGATGCGGCGCGCGGATGGATTGATCGTCGCGAGCCCGGGATACCATGGCGGCGTTTCGGGCCTGGTGAAAAACGCGCTCGACTTACTGGAAGATCTCAGCGGAGACCAGCGGAGTTATCTCGATGGGCGAGCCGTGGGACTTGTGGTTACGGCTGCCGGCTGGCAAGCAGCGGTGACAACGCTGGATGCGCTGCGAGCCATCGTCCACGCGCTGCGCGGCTGGCCGACGCCGCTCGGCGCAGCGCTGAACACAACGGAGCCAATCTTCGACGCCCAAGGAAACTGTACGGACGCGAAGGCGGCAGCTGCGCTTAGTGCCGTGGGTCGGCAGGTAGTGGAATTCGCGATGCGGCACTCACCGAGAGCGCAGCGAAGCTCACACGTATCGTGAACCGGGCTTTGCGCCTTGCTGCTTACCATTTTCCTTCACGCTAAGTGGCGGCTAGAAGTGAATCACCGGACCGAACTGAATTCCAAGGTTGTGGCCGCTAGGGGGAAACCCTTTATGGCAAAGCCAAGCTTCCGTAGGCCCGCGGATACGTGAGAATGCCCCAAGGAGTTTGAAAGCCGCCGATGGTCGTAATGACCTTGTAGGTGTTGGCGTCGACCACGTAGACGTCGTCCGAGCGGCCGCAAGCCAGCAGCAGCTTCGAATTATCTGGGGTGAACGTGAAATGCCAGCAGCGCTTGCCGATCAGAGCCTCGCCGATCTGCTTGAGCGTGTCGGCATCAAAGACCTGTAGCTTTTGTGCCTGCGCGGCGGCCACAAAAATTCGCTTCCCGCTCTCGTCGAACGCCACGCCGTACGGCTTCGCGTCCGTCTGGATCGAGCGCACGACCTTGAAATTCGGGTCGAGCATCACCAGCGTGCCGGAACCCTCCATTGTCACTGCGTAGCCCGTTCCCAACGGCGAGCGCTTCACGCCGCGCGGCCGGCGCCCGATCTTCGACAGGTCGACAAGGTCGACCCGCTTTCCCGTTGCGGCGTCGTAAATTCCGACCGTGTTTTGGTCTTCGTTGGCCACAAGCAGCTTCGAACCATCCGGTGAAAACTCCAAACCCTCCGTGGAAGGACCAGCCACGAAAGACGTCACACGCGACCAACTCTTCGTGCTGAAGGCAACAACCTGAGCTGGCGGGCCCTGTTCTTCGTCTTCCCCTTCTTCTTCGGCTGCCGTCGGCGGGCCACCCTCCGAACCCGGCTCGTAGGACGTGAACACCGCCGTGCCGCTGGGATTGATCTTCACGAATTCCGGGTTGTCGCCCACATGCATACGCTTTACCAACTTCAGCCGCATTCCCCGCGTGTCGAATACCGTCGCGTCAGCCGTGTTCTCGTTGGCGGTCAGCAGATACTCGCCGTTGAACGTCAGCCCCAGTCCACGCGGTGCCACGTCTTGCGGAAATACCTGTTTCATCACTTTGAGGGCACTCAGATCTATTACTGAAATCCCGCCATCCTGCGACGTGACGTACGCAACGTTGGTGGGAATGCGGTTGTACCGGGTCCAAGCAAACGCCCCAGCTATCACCAGAATGATTGCGATGACCAGCACCAGATTCCTGGTACTGCGCGAACTCATTGCCAGTCCTCCTCACACGAGTGCTGCGGAAAACAACCAACTCTGACAGGTGATCCGATGCCTTGCATAGGCCATTCCAGGGCACCGAATCAAAAGGTTGTCGTGAGGCGGGCATAAACGCTGCGTGCCGGGCCGATGGCATTGCCGGAGAAAAGTCCGCCGAAATCGATGACGTTGACCACGTTATTCAGATTCTCTCCGTCCAACTCCAGTTTTACTGTGGCGCGGTCAGACCTATAGATGTCCGCCCCCGCAGAGGCATCGAACATCGTCGCGGGCAAGATGCGTCCGCGGTTGAAGTTGATCCGGTTTATGACGTCCTGTCCATAGATGTTCGCCTGCTGCTGGATGCACTGGTCGAGAGTAAGGCTCGGATCACATTCGAAATCAAAAGGAAGCCCGCTATCGAATTCAAGGCCGCCCGCAACCCAGAAGCGCGAGGCGACCTGGTACCGAAGACGAGTGCTTACGGTATTGCGCTGGTCCTGGGAGTCTGGAAAATGCCCGGACGTCGGGATGCCTACCGCATCGTCTCCAAGAAAGAGCCCGCCGGTCACCGGGAACCAGGCGTTGCCGACGATGTAGGAGTAGGTCGCATATCCGGAGAACCGGCCCCAAATCGGCAGCTCTATCTTGGCCTCGCCGCCATAAAGGATGGCCTTCGCGAACGCAATGGGGAAGCTGATGGTGGTGTTCTGTATCTGGTCGTCGTCGGCGTAGTTATCCACGTCACGCCGGAAGTAGTTCGCATCCACGCGAACCTTGTTGAAGAAGACCTTCTCGATGCCAGCTTCGTAGTAATCCCCTTGCGAGGGCAGCACGGCCAATTGCACCGAGTTCGTGTCCAGACCCGCGGCTGCGGTGGAGCTGGAAAGCAGAAGATTTTCAAAGGATGGAGTTTGGAAGATACGGTCGTAGGAGACATGCACCACCACTCCTTCCTTGGGAAAGTAACGTGATATCGCAAGGCGAGGGCTGGTAGCCTGACGGTCCACGACGAACTGGTAATGATCCCAGCGCACCCCGGCATTGATGGTCCAATTCCCGAGCCGAATCAGATCCTCGACCCAGATACCCTGCTCCAAGTCCGGGCGATTTGCGATGTAGCTGAAGTTGAGGGGCGTGCTTGCATCAAAGTACGCCAACTGCGTGTTCACGTTCGGGATGCTATACGCGAAATTTTCGTTGATGAACTTGCTGTCGGATTCGACGCCCGCTTTCCATTGCTGGTGGCCCTTCAGGAAAGTGAAATCGGATTTGAAATAGCCTTCACGAAACCAATTGTGCAGAAACACCGCGATCGGCGTAGATTCCGCATTCGAATTGACGTCGTCGGAAAACTGGCGCACCATGCCGCGAACGTTGGCGACAGCATTCGAAGAAAACGTATGTTGATACACCGCAATTCCATAGGTGTCGAAATCGTCGCCGGTTTGCCGCTGCCCGGCGGCCTGCTGGACGTTTTCGTTAGGCAAATCGTAGCGGGCGAGTTCGTGACGGACCAGAAAACTAATGCGGTCCTTGGGGGTAAGATCGCGCTGGAAATTGCCCGAAAAGTCGCCGAGAGTGCCGGTGTTGAAGTAATTCTGGGTGACGACCGGGTTCAGGTAGTGGCCGCTCATGCTGCCGTCGGCGCTAAAGCCGATGGAGTTGGCACCCCAACCGTAGTCGCCTGTGACGGAGCTACCCGCGCTGTCGTAGCTTCCGCCCTCAAGCGTAACCTGCCCGTGAAATCCGGGCTGCGGGTTTTGGAGGGTGTTGACTACGATCACGCCCCCCATCATCCGGCCATACTCTGCGGGAATGCCTGCGGTGTAGACGCTCATTGATTGCACGTCGTTGACGCTCATTTCATTTCCAAAACTGGGCGACATGTTGTTAGTGAAGGGAATGCCGTCGACAACGAACTGCGTCTGGTATTCAGAACCCCGCGGATGAAGCACCGCGTTCCCTTCGTAGATCCATCCGGGTTGCGTCCTCACGAGGTCCTGCAGCGAGCGCCCAGGGATAGAGGTGAGCCGATCTTGAATTGTGTTTTGGCCAATCTGGCTTACGGTGCCCGCTTGCTCGGGGTTTATGAGAGTGTTGCCAGTAGTGACCAAAATGGACTGGTTAACGGCCGCGAGCTTCAAACGAATGTTCTCAGCCACCGGGATTGATGACCGAATCTGAATGTTTTCCGAGATGGGTTCAAAGCCCTGCTGGTTGATTTGGACGTGGTAGATGCCAAATGGCAGCCGCAACACATTGAGCTGGCCTTGATCGTTGGTCGCGAGCGAGGCGTGATATTGATTTGCCTCGCTGACGATCAAGACGCTACTTTTCAGCCCGGTTCCCGAGGGATCGGTCACCATAAGCCGCAACTCTCCGGTATTTGCCTGGCCAAATGCCGGCAGCGCACACAGCACGAAAAGAGCCGCCAATCTTTTGATCAAGAGCTGGCCCCCGTAGTGTAGTTAGTCGACTCAGGCGGTGATGAAGCGCGCCTCAAGCGCGTACGCAAGTCCCGCTCTGTCCGTTTTCCTCACATGGGATATTCCGCGAACCGCCTGTTTGTTCAGGCTATTTTTCGACCTTCTCGATCAATTTAATACGCTAGCTAAAAAACCGTGAACAAGACAGCGGGAAAGGGAATAATCAGGATACGTGGCTATGTCACTTCTTCGTGCCAGCGCGATATTGACACGCCCGCTCGATAGAGCGGGGAGCGAGAACGTCCCGCCGCAGGTTTCCGACGTCGAAGAAGAGCTGGTTCGGCTTTTCGACGAATCGCGAACTCCGGTTTTTCGATACGTTCTTTCGTTCGGTCTCCTAGTGGAAGACGGGGAAGAAATCACGCAGGAGGTTTTCCTGGCGCTTTTCCAGCACCTCCGCCTCGGCAAATCTCGCCGCAATCTACGCGGCTGGATTTTTTCCGTGGCCCACAATCTCGCGCTGAAACGCCGCCACGCGAATCATCGCTTCCGGGACGGCGCAGATTTTGATCGCACAGTCACCGAAAGCCGAGTCGACCCCTGGCCGAGTCCCGAGGAGCAGGTTCTTTACATTCAGAGGCAGGCCCGGCTGCAAGCAGCGCTGCAGGCTCTTCCGGAGCAGGATCGATGTTGCCTGCGTCTTCGCGCGGAGGGGCTACGCTATCGGGAAATATCTCGCGTCCTTGGTATGTCTTTGGGGGCGGTATCGTTGTCGCTTACACGGTCACTGAATCGCCTTAGATTCGCGGACGGAAGTGAGCCATGAAGAACGAAAACGTGCATCCATCGGATCAGCAGTTGCTGCTTTTCGCGGACGGCGAGATCACCGCCCATCGAGCGGATCAGATTCGCGCCCATTTGGCGGCTTGTTGGGACTGCCGCAGCCGGATGGCCGAAACCGAAAGCACGATTGCCGAGCTTATGCGGATGCATCGGCGGTCTCTTGATCCGCAGATCCCACCTATCGAGGGTTCGCGGGCCCACCTGCGAGCCCGCCTGGCAGAACTGGAGAGAAGCTCTCATGAGAACAGGGCATGGTCATTCTGGTCCGCAGCCCCGGTCCGTCGCCTCGGGTACGTTTGCGCTTTGGCGCTCTTAGTCGTCCTCGGAGCCAGAATGCTGCAGCGCCGCGCCGCGGAAAGTCCTGCCAATGTTTCCGTGAACTGGGCAATGTTACCCAATCCGAGGCTAACTCCCGGCGCTACAGCGGCGACCACCGTAAACAGCATCTGTTCGATGAGCGACGATGAAGTGGTTGCCCCGGTTTCAGGCACTCTGCAGCAAATGGTTTTCAAGGAATACGGGATTGCGGGCGCTCCCACTGCGAGCTACGAAGTCGATTACCTGATCACGCCCGGTTTGGGAGGTTCGGGAGACATCCGAAATTTGTGGCCGGAGCCCCGCTATGATGCGCTGTGGAACTCGTTTGTGAAGGACCAGTTGGAAGAATACCTGCACCACGCTGTTTGCGGCGGTAAAATCAGCCTTCCTGTCGCTCAGCACGAGATCGCGAGCAATTGGATCGCTGCCTATAAGAAGTACTTCCATACCGAGCGACCGCTATCGGCGGTTCGCGCACCACGGATATCGATGATCTCGGAGCCCTTGGTGCATAGCACGGCGCCCGCCTTGCCCGCTCGACCAGCCCTGGCACTCGCCGTAACCTGGGGCAGGGCCCGCCAAGGCACCATCGGCGAGTCATCGAAGATTTCAGAGCTGTCGCGTCCGTGTATGTTTTCAGGGTTGCGCGGGAAAGTCCGTCATCGACCGCTCTTCGGCGAGATCTGTACATGGAACCCGTCAGGGTCCAGTAGATTGACCGTCGACACACCGTCATTGGCTTGAAACGCGGCCTTCGCGTGGGCAGCCGGCAGTGCGCTGTTGATCTTGTCAGCCAAGCGCTCTGAGGAGTGCTGATCGATAGAATCGATGGCGACCGAGAAGTGCGTGATCAAACCTTTCCTGGCCGGGACGGGATCGACGCTGATGTAGCCGTTCGGAAAGTCCAGATGGATGCCCTTTCCGGTGTTGGTTGCGGGCCAGCCTTTGGTAACGCCAAACAGTTGATGATAAAACGCATACGAACGTTCAACGTCACTGACAAGTAGGCCTACGTGATTAACGCCCAAACCGCGGACAATCGGAGCCGAAGCCGCGGGTGCGCCTTGCCCCAAGATCTTGTTTGGCAAGGCGAGAATTGCCAAGGCTTGTACCAGGCTTCGGCGTGTCATCCGACCGCGATCATACTGCTCAAACAGTGTGTCCACGGGTTCCATGGATCTTCTCCTCTTTGCGCTGAGATCGCCGAAGACTATATCACTACGCTGCCGCGCGCATGCCTGGAACGCGGCGTCCATCGGTCGACTTTTCGGACAATACAGACACTGACAAAAACATTACACAGCACCACTTGACAAACAGCACTGTTTCGGTCCAATATTCACGGCGTATTTCAGATGTAATCTAATTACAACTAGATTTCAAATCGCGAGGCCGTGGCGGCGGATGGCATTCGAATCTCTTTTTGTTGCAACTGAATAACAACTATGGGATTCGACGTTCGTCTTGCTGCGGCGTGCTGGCGGTCCTGAAGAATCGCTGCTTGACTGCTTTCGGCTGCGAGGCACTCGCGACGCAGATCTTTGAAAATGGCGGTCCCCGCAACGGCACTTTTCGCGAAGGCGCTGCGGGGACCGGAAATCGACAACCCAGTGGGCTGACGACCGTTGGCATTATATGGGAATCGGCCTGGTGTGTTTAGGGAGAAACACGTGGCCGATAACCATCCTTTCGTTGTTCCTGGTATTCGCGCTTCCGGCGCCCCTGCAATCGCGAATCGTCCGGCGCAAAGGAGACGATTGCGCCTGCGTTTTGCCGTTGTTTTCTTTGTTCTATCGTCCGGTTTGTTAGGAACTTATCCCGCCTTTGCGCAGAACCCAATTGTGAGTGGAGAGGTGACTGATCCTTCGGGTTCGCCAATCCCAAATGCAGAGGTGACGCTCACGAACAACAACAGCCACCTCACGCAACTTACCAGGACGAACGATGGAGGGCTGTATTCTCTTTCTTCGCTGCCGCCTGGGAGCTACACGCTGACCGTAGGGGCGCAAGGCTTCGTGCGGTATCAACGCGCCCCTATTACCGTCGGCGAAGAGAGTCTGACTCTGAATGTAAGGTTGAAGGTTCAGCCGACGGCGCAATCGGTCACCGTGCGGGGCGACCATGAGTCGCTTCAAGGAATTTCGAGCCTCGATAAAACAGGCACGCAACTGGAGGACCTGCCGCGCAGCGTTCAAATCATCTCGAAGGAGGTCCTGACCCAGCAGGGATCAACAATGCTCAGCCAAGGCGTCTCGAATGCGAGCGGTGTCAACTACGGCGGCCAGGACAGCAAGGGATTTTACGATCATTTCCTCATCCGCGGTCTCAATGCCCAAATCTACAGCGATGGTTTTTCGGACGGAGACCAACTGGGCGGCATTTCGCATTCGCTGAATGGCGTCGAAGAGGTTGAAATTCTGGAGGGTCCCGGCTCCGCTTTGTTCGGGAGCGGCGCGCCAGGAGGAACAATCGACGTTGTCCACTATACGCCGGCACCTAATCTACATTACGGCGTGAGTCTGGAAGGAGGCTCGTTCGGCAGCGTAACAAACAGCGACTACATCACGGGGCCAACGGACATTTCGGCACTAAACTATCGGGTTGATGCCACGTTTTCGCATTCAGACGGCTTTCGCGAACTGCGCAGCCATGATTATGAGGCCAGGCCTGCGCTGGAGTGGCACCCACACAATCATACGATCAACTTCGCCCTAGACGTTCGCCAGATTCATGAGACGCCCGATTCCTACGGGCTCATATATTTCAACGGTTCTCCCATCACGAACGTTCCCCTTGATTCGAAATACTCGACGCCATTTGCCTTTGCGCACGAGGGCTTCGTCCGGCCCACGATCGCGGATGCGTGGAGAGTAAGTGAATTCCTGACGATCAATAACCGCTTTTCTTATTTGCATCGCACGCTCGATTCTCTCGGGAACGGCGACAGCACAAATACGAAGGTGAGCGGGGGAGAAGTCATCGGCCGGCAGCTTCGCCAGCAGAGCGACAGGGACAATAGTTACGACTATCAGTTTGAGCCAGTCTGGCAGTTCGCAACCGGAACGGTGCGTCACACCTTGCTAACCGGATTCGAATATGTGCGCCAAACGATGGCTACACAGAGAGACACTGCCGACCTTCCGAACATTCCTGACGCTTTTGCTCCGGTTCCTCCCGAAACTTCGGTCGCTGGCTTGACGTTCCTGTGCGACTCGAAGCATTCCTGTGACGACGACCGACTGGCTGCTAACTACTTCAGTCTGTACGCCACGGATCAAGTGGATGTCACCGACCGATTCAAGGTTCGCGCTGGGCTACGCGAGGACTGGCTTGACACCTCGCTGACGCCGCTGATCACTGTACCCGGCCGTGTCGATTCTGAGGGGCAGCCGCTGCTGGGAGGTGTCACGTACACTCGGAACGACGCTCCTGTGAGCTGGAACGCGGGAGCACTATACAAGATATCTTCGAGTGTAATTCCCTACTTCGGTGTCTCGACGAGTCATCTCGCGAATTTCAATTCGGAGAATACCCAGAACGGCATAGGCGCTCCGGAAGGGGCCCTCCAGTACGAAGCCGGCATTAAGTTCCCGCTCTTCGAAAACAGGGTTGCGTTGAACACCGCAGTCTTTGATGTTAGCCGCAACAACGTCGCCGCTGCTGTGACTCTCAACGGCGTGGAAACAGTCGTGTTCGATAGCCAACGGACAAAGGGCTTCGAGGCTTCCTTAGATGGCGAAATTACGGATCGATGGCACATCCTGGTCAACGTCACGTACCAAGATGCAATCATCACAGACGACCCTCAAGGCATCGCTTCGATAGGTCATCACCCCCAAGGCGCTCCAGCACATATGGCGAATCTGTGGTCCACGTATGATTTTGCGATCGCCGGTGTGCGGGGATTCCGGGTCGGAGCAGGTCTCAACTTCATGGGCCAGACGTACAGCGACATTACGAATGTGAACTCGATACCGTCGTTCGTCATAGGCAACGCCACGTTTGGTTATGCGAGACGCACTTGGAGTCTCGACCTCAACATCGACAACTTCACGGACGAACGTTACTTCCTCGCGGCAAACGCGGCAGGAGCGTATCCGGGTGACCCAGTAGCCGTTTACGTCCGGGCGACGTGGAGCTTTGGCTGCGAAAAATAGATTCCTTGGTTAGGAAGAAATTTTAGGAAGCCTCTTACTCAATCGGCAGATGTAGGATTTATCTATGGCACGCGGCGGTATACTTTTCATTGATCGATCACATCTATCGATTGCTAAGGTGAGTGGGCCAGGAGTGTTTCAGAGGCTCCTATTCTCACTCACGTTTAAGCGAAGCCCCCGTTAAGGCCTTAGCTGCCCGTATCCCGGGCGGCAACGATCTTGCGCGAAACTAGCTGTTTTACGCCGTCGTCGGGGAACCATTTCGAGCCGCTGCTCGGTTTGAAATAAGGGTTCAATGACTCTCGCAATTGAGTGCGCGCGTGTCGCAACCGCGACTTCACCGCGGTCGCGGAGAGGGAGAGAGCCTGCGCAGTTTCTTGAGTCGAAAGACCCTCTACATCGCGCAATTGAACGATGATTCGGCGTCCTGGCGGCAACCGAGCGATCGTCGTCTCGAGAATGCTGTGCAGTTCCTCTTGGGAATAGCGCTGTTCGGGGTTTGGC
>JASHWB010000276.1 GCA_030044295.1 Candidatus Acidiferrales bacterium | reverse complement strand
TATCCGCCGGCGTCCACGCTGCTGCGCTCGCTGGGAATTTCGTGGAACGAAGGCTATCGCGAAGAGAACTTGTCGCCTGCGCCCGATTTAGCCGTGATCGGCAATGCTCTTTCGCGCGGCAATCCTGAACTGGAGCGAATTCTCGACGACAAAATTCCGTACTGTTCGATGCCGCAGCTTTTGGAGGAGTTTTTCATTCCCGGCCACACGTCGATTGTGATCGCCGGCACGCACGGCAAGACGACGACAACCGCGATGACTGCCTGGATATTTCACTCCGCAGGGCGGCGGCCGGATTTCTTGATTGGAGGCGTAGCGCCGAATTTCGGCGACCGCAGTTACGGGCTGGGCGGCGGCGAAGAGTTCATCGTCGAAGGCGATGAATACGACACAGCGTTTTTCGACCGAGGCCCAAAATTTCTGCACTACCATCCCGACGAGCTGGTTCTGACTTCGCTTGAATACGATCACGCGGACATCTATCCCGATCTCGCGTCGATCGCGCTGCAGTTCCGGCGGCTGGTCAATCTGGTGCCGCGGCGCGGGCGGATTCTGATTTGGGGCGAGAGCCGTGAGTTGAAAGACGCGGTGGCGAAAGCGTTTTGCCGCGTGGAGAGTTTTGGCCTGACTCCTGAGTGCGACTGGTTTGCAGGTGACTTGGCATGGCGCGACGAAGCCACGGTTTTTCGCGTGGCGCATCGCGGCAGGGAAGTCGGCCAATTTCAAATTCCCATGGCCGGAAGGCATAACGTGATGGACGCGCTCGCCGCGATTGCCGTGGCGCATGGCCGGGGAGTTGACTCGGCGGCCAGTCAGCGCGCATTGGCGAGTTTCGAATCGGTTCGCAAGCGCATGGAGATCAAAGGCGACGTGGACGGCGTACTGGTGGTTGAAGACTTCGCGCATCATCCGACGGCGATTCGGTTGACGCTCGAAGGCGCGCGCACGCGCTGGCCGGGGCGGAAAATTTGGGCGGCCGTCGAGCCGCGGTCCAACACGATGCGCCGAAAAGTGTTTCAGGACGCGCTGCCGGAGTCGCTCGCGCTGGCGGACGCGATTCTCTTTGGGCCGGTGAATCGCGCGCAGCTGCTAGGCGATGAAGAGCGGCTGTCGCCGGAATCGATTGCAGCATCGCTGCGCGCTCGCGGGCGCGAAAGCTGCGCGTTCGATTCCGCCGAGGCGATTTCCGAGCATCTTGCGTCCCACGCTGCGGCGGGCGATCTGGTGCTGGTGATGTCCAATGGCGGATTCGACGGACTCAGCGGAAAGCTGCTTGAGAAGCTAAAGTCGCGCGCCGGTGTCCGCGCCTGACGATGCGTCGCGCCACATGGCTTGGGAGCACGCCGAACCGTCTGGGTCGCGCGCGACGGAACACACTCTTATTTGCATTCCTGACGGCCCTGGCGCTTGCCTGCGCTTCTTCAGCATCGGCGACCATCGAGTATGCGGTTTCCTTCAGTCAGCCTGCCAACCACGTGTTTCATGTGCGAATGGAGATTCCGCACGCGGCGGCCGGCGAAACCATCGCGATGCCGGCATGGAACGCGCTCTACCAGATCCGGGATTTCGCGTATCGAGTGCGCGACGTGGAGGTAGCGCGTGCACCGGCTGGATCTGGGCCGATAGATTTCAGCGTCGCACGAAAGCTGGACAAGCAGGACTGGTCGCTGGATACGGCTACGGACGGGAGCCGCATCGCGGGTTCTGGCACTGACGACGTGGTGACGTACTCGGTGATGTGGAACGCGCCCGGGCCATTTGATTCACAGCTCGACGAGCACCACGCGTTCATTAATCTGGCGGAAATCCTGATGTACGTGCCCGATCGACGAGGCGAAGGCACTCAAATCGAGTTTGACGACGTGCCACCCGGCTGGCGGATTGTGACGGAGTTGCCGCCGGGCACAGGGGCGAATTCGTTCGCGGCGCCGAGTTACGATGCACTGGTTGATGCTCCCGTGGAGGCGGGCAATTTCGAGGAGTTCGAATTCGACAACGACGGCGCGCATTTTCGCGTGGTGGTCGATTCGAATAGCTGGCAAAAGGGGCTTCTGCGCGACGCACTGCAGCGCATCACCGGATACGAACTGAAGCTGATGGGAGGCCCGCCGTTTCAGGAGTACACGTTCATCTTTCACATTGGGCCGTATGCCGACGTGGGCGGCGGTGGAATGGAGCACATGAATTCGACCGCCATTGCCGCGACATCCACCAGCAGCGCGGCGGCGATCGCCGCGCACGAGTTCTTTCACGTGTGGAACGTGAAGCGAATCCGTCCGCAGTCGCTCGAGCCGGTTGACTACTCGAAGGAGCAGTACACGCGGGCGCTATGGTTTGCGGAAGGCGTTACCAGCGCGTACGCGGGGTACACGCTGGAGCGAACCGGCTTATGGTCGCGGAAGCAGTTCTATTCGGACATCGCGTCGCAGATCGCCGATTTCGAGTGGCGGCCCGCGAGGAAGTGGCAGAGCGCGGAAGAATCGAGCCTCGATGCGTGGTTCGAAAAATACGACGACTACGACTCGCCGGACCGCAGTATTTCGTATTACGAAAAGGGGCAGATTCTGGGCGTGATGCTCGATCTGGCGATTCGCGATGCGACGGACGACCGCAAATCGCTCGACGACGTAATGCGTGGCATGAACGACGAATACGCGAAAAAGGGCCGTTACTATGACGACAGCGCAGGCGTGCTGCGCGTGGTGAACAAAGTGTCCGGCAAGGACTTCAGCGATTTCTTTCGCCGCTACGTTTCCGGAACGGACGAGATTCCGTACGACCGGTTTCTTGGCATCGCCGGCCTGAAATTGAAGCTGGAGACCGCGCCGGATGGCACGATCGCTGCGAAAATTAGCGAACTTCCACACCCGAGCGCGCGTCAGGGTCGCATCCGCGATGCGTGGCTTCGCGGCGTGACGGAATGATTCGCATCCTCGCCGTCGCGGTTTTCTGCGCGCTCTCGATCCTCCTTTTCCTTCCCTGGCTGATCCTATGGACGGCCATCTCCGGCGATGCGGACTTCATGTATTGGACTTCCATGAAGTTCGTTCGGGTGGCGGTGCGTGCGGCGGGAGTCCGTTTTCGCGTCGAGGGCGTCGAGAACGTTCCGGCGCAAGCGTGCGTGTTTGCGTGCAATCACGCGTCGAATGCGGACCCGCCAGTGCTGGTGCTGGCGATTCCGCGCCGGCTGACGATCCTGATCAAGCGCGAGCTGTTTCGCATACCGATTTTGTCCGTGGGAATGTGGCAGGCCGGCTTCGTGCCGGTAAATCGCGCCAAAGAAGGCTCGGTGAACCTGGACGAAGTGGCCGATCATTTGCGGGGCGGTCTTTCGCTGCTGATATTTCCAGAGGGAACTCGCAGCCCAGACGGACGCTTGCGGCCGTTCAAGAGAGGCGCAGCGCTGATGGCCATTCACGCGGGAGCGTCGATTGTGCCGGTGGCAATCGCCGGAACGCCGCGAATCATGCCGAAGGGTGACTGGCGGGTGCACCCGGGAGAAGTGACGATAAAATTCTGCCCCGCGATTGATGCTACAGCGTACACGGTCGATCAACGCGCGGAGTTAATCGGACGCGTGCAAACGGCAATTGCAGCAGCGTTGCCGCCGGAACAGCAGCCGCTTCCAGCAGGCGGTCAACCGGATTGAACTTCCCGGGATTCAGCAGCCGGAGCTCCGCGGTTCGTCTAACCGCGACGATAATGCGCGGCTCGGTAGCGGAATCCTTGGTCGCCTGCCGCCGATGAAGGGCGGCGCTACATCAGGAACTGAAGCCGTCTCCCGCGCTGCTATACTTTTCCCAGAATGTCGACAAGGCTGATTCACGAGATCATTCCGGTTGGGCTGCTGCAATGCAATTGCTCAATTTTAGGCGATCCGGAATCGCGCGAAGCCATCGTGATCGACCCGGGCGACGAAGTGGATCGAATCCTCGAAATCATCAAGCGGCATGGGCTGAAAGTGCGCGCGATCGTCAGCACGCACACGCATATCGACCATGTGGGCGGCCTAGCGGCGCTACATCGCGCCACGAGCGCTCCGGTGCTGATTCACGAAGACGATCTAGCGCTCTATCGTTCGCTGGATATGCAGGCGGAATGGTTGGGCGTTCCGACGCCGGAGGTAATCCGCTTGCCGGAGTTCGTGAAGGAAGGCGACACACTGCGCTGGGGTGATTTTGCCGCGCAGGTGCTGCACACTCCGGGTCATACGCCGGGCAGCATCAGCCTGGTGGTGAGCTCGGCAGACGAAACCGCGCGCGGCTCCGGTCAGGGAATCGCCGCATCCGCTCAGAATCATTCCTCAGAAGTATCCCGGTTGATTGCCGGCGACACGCTTTTTCAAGGCAGCATTGGACGCACCGATTTGCCGGGCGGATCGTACCCGCAAATTATCTCGTCGATTCGCGAAAAGCTGCTGGTGCTGCCGGACGAGACGGTGGTGATTCCGGGTCATGGCGGCAAGACGACAATCGGCCGCGAACGCGCGCATAACCCCTTTCTGATCTAGTTAAGTTGTCCCGGTCGCGGCTCCGCGAAAGGCTTGACGGCGCCAGCGGAACGGGCGTAGTCCTAGGACTATCTATTGCCGCCCTAGGAACAGTTGAGTGCGGGCTTTCTTTACTTGCCGCTTAACGGCAAAAGATAATCGTTGTGGAATTAGGCGCAGTGCGGATGGAAAATTCGTTGCGACGCTCAGCACTCGGAGAGCGTCTGGCGAATTCCAATCGGCATTGTCCAAATGGGGAGATACTCAAGCGTAGCGCCGGGCCTGCCGAAAACTAGGCGAGGATTCCATTCGAGCGTGTTTGCGGCATTTTTCAGCCAGGGCGCGGCCAAGGCTGCGAGCTCCCTGATTTCGTGACTGGAAGTGTTTGGGGGATAGAGCTATGAGACGTTCAGATTTGGTGCGCAACCCTTCCAGGGGAAAGAGCGCGCGTACTTCACAGATCGTTTTTGGCGAGAGGCAGCACTTGCTGCGCGTGCTCGATTCAGTGGAACGCAGCGCGTTGCCAGCAGCGCGGCTTGACCAGGAGCGCCGCATCGTAGAGCAATTGATTCACGCCCGCACGCAAGAGTTGAATCGCATCAATCCGGGTTGGGACGAAAAAGTGGGGCAGGTGCTGAGCGCCGAAGTGAAGCCCGACGCGCTGGACCAACTTTCGCGTCAGGCGCCGAAGGAAGACTACTATCTGCTGCGCCTGATCAGCGAGCACCCAAAAGTTCCGGCGAAGACGCTCAACCGCCTTTCGCACCATCCGTACTCAGCGATACGCGAGAACATCGCGCGGCATCCGAATAGCGACGCCGCGACGCTTTCGCGTTTGAGCCGCGACCGCACGCAGCCGCTGTGGTACCTGGTGGCGTTCAATCCGAATGCGCCGGGCCCGCTGCGAAAGAAGCTTCAGGACCGCATGCGCCGGTTGGGCGAGCGCTCCGCTACCGCGACGCAATAACCAGCCACTTTCAGATAAACAGTTAATCTAGGGAGTTCGATTCGGGCGACGGGACCGAGTGCGTTCATGCGCTGGGATCGAAGCGCCGCTTGCGCGGAAAACGGTGCCTGCGATTCCGCGTCAAACCGGAACCGCAGGCGGAGATGGCGATTACTTTCCGGCGGGCGGCGTGGGGGGATTTGCCAGCGGGCGATTGCGGCTCGCAGGCGGAACAATGCCGTTGTCTCGCAAGTATTCCACCATCTGGCCGTAGTGATCGTTGGCATGCACGCAGGCAAAGATGGCGATGGCCGCGCGCGTGCGGAGGAACGGCGTGGGCGAGTTGCTGAGCGGCTCGAATGCGTTTTCGTTGGTGATCGAGGCGATCGCTTTGTGTCCTTCGGCGAATGAGTCGCGGAGGTACTGCATGATTTGAGCTTTTGTCTTGATCGAATCCGGGCCGTTCTCCTGCTCGAAGTAGTTGGGTGCTTTAGCGGGGGGACGGCCGAGGATGGCTCCGAAGAAGCGGTCGTCCGCGGCAGCTACGTGCTTCACTTCCTGGGCGAATGTGCGGACTCCCTTGAAGTCACCGTTGGCCGGCGCGAAATCGTACTTGTCCGCGGGCATGGCGTCGGCCGCACCCTCAAACTCGCGCTCGACGATGGTGAGTTGAAAGTCCAGCGTCGACTGCAGAGTGGCCGGACCGCGCGTGCTCATTTGGGAGCGCCCTTGGCTCTGCTGCGCTGCCGCGGGCATCGCGCCGAAAACGCTTATTAGTAAGATTGCTGCTGTTCCGAGCGCCGTTTTCATTCCCGTCCTCCTTGTGGCGTCTTGAACCTATCGTCCGGCATGGGCCGCCGGACTTTCGAGCACGTGTTTTCGAATGGCGTGCGCCACGCCGCAATCGTCATTGGAAAGCGTCGTTTCCCACCCGGCTTCTTTCAGCGCAGCCACGCTGTTGCCCATTACCACCGGTAAACCGGCGTATTGTAGCATCTCGCGGTCGTTCCAGTTGTCGCCGATGGCCATGACTTCGGCGCGAGTGATCCCCCGGCGCGAAGCCCACTCCGCGAGCGCCGCGCCTTTCGAGACGCCGCGCTGCAACACATCGAGCATGGAAAGATTGCGAGCCTGATATTCCGTCATCGCCAGCGTATATTGGGATGCGAGAGGCAATTGCGCGAGCTGCCGGGCGACGCGCTCGATGGAGGCGCAGTCGCTCAAGTACAAAACCTCCACCGGATCTTCGTCGTCGAGGCAAGCCGTGAGCGGCTGAACTTCGGCCACCTGTTCGCGATGGCGCGCCAGATACGGTCCCACGTACGCGCCGTCCCAATCGATTTTCTCGAAGATTACTTGCCGTTCCAGCGGGCGATCGAAAATCACGCCGGCGCAGGCGCGATATTCCGGAGTGGCTTCGAGCACTTCGCGGGCTACTCCAACGGGCAACAGCCTTCGGTAATGCGTCTCGCCGGAGCGCGCTTTGATAAGAGCGCCATTGCTGGCAATGAAGTCCACATCGCAGGAAATCGCAGCGGTGGTCAGACGCGCGGAATGAAAACGCCGGCCGGTGACGATTACGATCTCCGCTCCCCGCGCCGCCGACTCGGCGATGGCTTGTGAATTTTCTTCGGGCAATTTTCCGCGCGAATCCAGCAGCGTGCCGTCCAAATCCATGGCGATCAACTTGATGGACATACGCCCCATTGTACATGGCGCGCGCACGAGCGTTGCGGGGCTGCGCGCTTCGGCGCTGAAGCGGACACGCCGATCCGCAGCGTGCGCGGTATTTCTTGCGAGTTTTCCCGTATCCGGTTGCGGATGGAAGAGTGGACGGCGTGGTACTGACGCTGGTGCCGGTTCCGCAGACGGCCAACTCCTAGCCGCGTCGCGCGCTTTGTTGATCGCGTGTACTCAGTGCAGATTTTGATACGCGCTTTGGACGAATTCAGGAGGATCGGGCCCATCGAGAACGTCTTTGTGCATCGTGTACGCCCAATGCTCCACCCACGAGACGCCGCCATCGACACTATCGTCGTATCGGTCCGGCAGCCGGTAGGCAGGATCGAATAGCGCGTCCCGCAGCGTAATGAACTTGTACCCTCGGGCGTGAATCATCTTCACTAGGTCACCCAACTCGTCCGTGTCCAGCTCGTCGGCATGAAGCAGCAGCACCTGCC
>JASHWB010000275.1 GCA_030044295.1 Candidatus Acidiferrales bacterium | reverse complement strand
ATGGCAGGGGATATTGCGGCGGCCTCTGGCGTTCCGGCACTCAATAGCGAAATGCTAATGGAGGAGGCTTTAACCTCGGCTTATTCCGGGCACATGGCGGATTCGGACAAATATGCTCAAAATGCCGTGGCCGCAGCCACTCAAGCCAGCCTGCCGGAAACCGCAGCGGCGTATGATGCTTCGCAGGCGGTAAATGAGGCCTTACTGGGAAACCTCGGCAAGGCAAAGGATTGGGCCGCTCGGGCTTTGAAAGTACCTGCCGGCCGCGACGTTCAGGCAGGTGCCGCGCTGGCACTGGCGCTTGCGGGTTCGGCGGATGAAGCAAAAAAGATGGCGGACGATCTGAACAGCAATTTTCCCGAAGATACCTTGATCCAGAACGCGTACATTCCGATGATTCGGGCGGTACTGGCAATTGATAAGGGGAGCGCGCAAGAGGCAATCAATCTTCTTCGCCCTGCCTCCCCGTACGAGCTTGGCGGATACGGAGACTCTCGGCTCACGTCAGCTTACATTCGCGGGCAGGCCTATCTGGCGGCGCACAACGGCGCGAGTGCAGCTTCGGAGTTTCAGAAGGTTCTCGATCATCCAGGCCTAGTGGCGAATCATCCTATTAGCGCACTGGCGCATCTTGGGCTGGGGCGCGCCTACGCGATGCAAGGCAACGCGGCCAAAGCGAAGCTGGCGTACCAGGATTTCCTTGGGCTTTGGGCGCATGCAGATCCGGACGTACCGATCCTCAAGCAGGCCAAGGACGAATACGCTCGATTGAAGTAGGCGGTCGTACAGCGCGGCGAGGAAAGCTCCACCAGGGCAAGAGCGGGAGCAAGCCTGCCTACGGCAGGCGAGCTGCGCACTCCACATGGTTCTCTTCGAGGCCGAGCCTTTGGACCTAGGGAGCAGCAACCCCTCGGTTGCCCTCGGGACAAGGCAGCGCCCTACGTCCCGGTTGATTCAGCGTGAATGATTATTGACCCCGGCAGGCGCGTTTGTTAGGATTTTGCTGCTGCCGAACCGGCAGCGCTTATCCAGAGTGGCTGAGGGTACAGGCCCGAAGAAGCCACAGCAACCTGGTGCAATCGCCAAGGTGCTAACTCCTGCCCGTAACAGGGCTTCCGGATCGCCAAATAGGCGAACCGGGAGATCAGGGGAGAGATAAGATCCTCAACTGGTCCGCCACAGCGGGTCGCTTGATGATTCCACTCCCAAGTGCAGTCGAAGCAATGCGCGAGTGTAGGTGCAGGCACCGAGTTCCGGAGCAATTCTTCGTCCTGGTCTCATCGAGGCGAAGAATGAAGGAGTTCCGCAACTCCGTTCGGCTCACTCGTTGAAGCTGTTTATCGCACTCAAGGGAGCACGAAGATGAAATTCGCGACCAAGACGATCCATGCGGGGCAGCCGTCGGAGCCGGAAACCGGCTCGCTGATCGCTCCGATATTTCAAACGTCGACATACGAACAGGACGGTCCCGGGCAGGACAAAGGATATTCATACTCACGGACCAATAATCCGACGCGGGAACGGCTGGAGACGGTGCTGGCGGAGCTGGAAAGCGCGAAGTACGCGGCGGCATACTCGTCCGGCTTAGCGGCGGAGAACGCGATTTTGCAGGCGTACCTGCGGCCGGGCGACGAAATCATCATTCCGTTGGACGTCTATGGAGGGACCTACAGGATTCTGAACCGCGTGTTCCTGCCGATCGGCGTGGTGGTACGGCAGATCGACACGGGCAATCTGAAGGCCGTGGAAGCGGCGACCAATTCCAAGACGCGAATCATCTGGATCGAGTCGCCTACGAACCCGCGGCTGTTGATTACGGACATCGAGGCAGTCGGGAAAATCGCCCACGCGCATGCGGCGGTGATGGTGGTCGATAACACGTTCGCGACGCCGGTATTTCAGCGACCGTTTGAGCTGGGCGCGGACCTGGTCGTTCACAGCGTGACGAAATACCTGGCTGGGCACTCGGACGTGGTGCAAGGAGCGGTGCTGGCGAATGATCAGGCTATTTTCGAGCCGGTGAAATATCTACAGAACGCAACGGGGGGGATTCCTTCGCCGTTTGATTGTTGGCTCACGCTGCGGGGGCTGAAAACGCTGGAATTGAGGATGCAGCGGCACGAGGAAAACGCCGAGGCGATCGCGAACGCGCTGAACGGCCATCCGCTGGTGCGGCGCGTCTATTACCCGGGGCTGGCGACGCATCCAGGCCACGAGATTGCGCGCAAGCAGATGAGCGGGTTTGGCGGAATGGTGTCGTTTGAACTGGCAGGAACACAGGAAGAGGTGGTGGCGTTCGCGTCTTCGCGGCGGTATTTCGCGCTGGCGGAGAGCCTGGGCGGAGTGAAGTCGCTGATCTGCCATCCGGCAAGCATGACGCATGCATCGATTCCGGCAGAAGCACGCGCGGAACTGGGGCTGTCGGACATGCTGCTGCGCCTGTCCCCGGGGTGCGAGAATCACGAGGACCTGGTCGAGGACCTGTTGGGAGGCCTCGCGGAAGTTGAGCGAGCGCGGACGGCCAGAAAGACCGTGGCGGCATTGGGGTAGAGCCGAGGACGCAAGCGGCTACGAGCTGGGTTTGCGGGCGGTGATGACGCTGTGATCGACGGCCGTCGGACGATATCGAAAATTGCGAAAGCCGATTTCAGCCGACATGGAGTCCATTTCTCCGATTGAGTAGCACTTCCCTTCCGTGGAAGCCATCAGAAAAACTGAATAAGCAGCGACGGCGAGCGGGCCATTTTTCTCGCGGTTGACGTGGGCGTCGTGAATCACGACCATGCCGCCGGGCGGCAGCGCCGCGAACGATTTGGCGAGAAGCGACTTCACTGTGGCGGCTCCCCAGTCGTGCAAGGCGTTGGACCAAAGGTGCACGTCGAAACCCGATGGCAGCGGAGCGGCGAACATGTCTCCGGTGACGACGTCCACGCGGTCCGAGTAGCCGCGGCGGGAGACACACTGACGCGTGACGCGATCCACCGGCGGTTTTTCGAGGACCGTGGCGCGGAGATGAGGATGCGCAGCCACGAGGCAGCAGGCGTAAATTCCGGAGCCCCCGCCGATATCGAGGACGCGATGATGGGCGCCCAGGTCGAGTTCGCGGCCCATGGCGGGACCGAGATAAAGGCCGCGCGCGTCCATGATCGCGGTGAATTGCTGCGCGAATGCGTCGTCTTCCATCGCCTCAGCCCATGGCTTGCGCGCTTTGTTGCTGGCCCAGACTGAAGGCTTTCCGGTGCGCAAGACTTCGAGAAGGCTGCGGGCGACCGGGCGCTCAGCAAACGAGGCATAAAACGGGCCAAGAAACCAGGGTGAGTCGCGAACGAGGAACTCGCGCGCTCTGTCGGTGACGTGGAAACTTTCGCTCCTATTCTCGAGCAGACCGAGAGCGCAGAAGTAGGTAAGCATAACGTCCGCGGGGCGCTCGGCCATGCTCAACTCGCGGCAGAGCGTTTGCGCGTCGGCGGGAGAATGGGCTAAGTGAGTGAAGAAATCGAGGCCGATGACGGCAGCGCCGACGAGTTCCGGGCCGTAGAGGCTGTCGCGGACGCGAAAAAGGTCTGTTGGATCGGTGGCGGGCAGGCGCGTCAGATCGTCCATTAGCTATATCGAGACTTCGGCTGCGGCGCACATGCTAAACCAAACCGGCCACGTTTGCGCGCGAATTGCAAACGGCTGGCCCTGAGAACCGAGATTTGCCACGTCGACCGATTCGGATTTTGATATGTTTGAGGGCTGCCAACGAGGATATTGCCGATGAATCTCCGCCACGACTGGACGCGCGATGAGATTCGCGCCATTTACCGGCTGCCGCTGCCGGAGCTGATCTTTCGCGCACAGCTGTCGCACCGCGAATTTCACCGCGCGGACGAAGTGCAGATGTGCCGGCTGCTTTCGATCAAAACGGGCGGATGCCCGGAGGATTGCGCCTATTGTTCGCAGAGCGCCCATTACAAGACGCACGTCGAACGCGAGCCGCTGATGAATCCTGGCGAGGTGCTGGCAGCGGCGCGGAACGCGAAGTCCGAAGGAGCGACGCGGTTTTGCATGGGCGCGGCGTGGCGGCAGGTGAACGACGGAAAAGAATTCGATAGCGTGCTGGAAATGGTGCGCGGCGTGGCGGCACTCGATATGGAGGTTTGCTGCACGCTCGGGATGCTAACCGAATCGCAGGCGCAGGAACTGAAAAATGCGGGGCTAACAGCATACAACCACAACTTGGACACCTCGCCGGAGTTCTACGGCGACATCATCAGTACTCGGACTTATGAGGATCGCCTGCGGACGATCGGATACGTGCGCAAGGCGGGAATCACCGTTTGCAGCGGAGGAATTTTGGGGATGGGCGAGACCGATGAGGACCGCATCGGGCTGCTCGAACAGCTCGCGCGGCTCGATCCACACCCGGAAAGCGTTCCGATCAATATGCTGGTACGCAGCGAAGGCACGCCTCTCGCGAATGCCGAGGAACTCGACCCGCTCATAATGGTGCGGACGATCGCGACGGCGCGAATCCTAATGCCAGCCTCCATGGTGCGACTGGCGGCGGGACGGCGGCAAATGTCTCCGGAGGCGGTGGCGCTGTGCTTTGTGGCAGGCGCCAATTCGATCTTCACTGGCGAAAAGTTACTGACCACTCCGAATCCGGGCGCGGACGACGACACGCGGCTATTCGAGACTCTGGGCATGAGAGCGTTGCAACATGCCTGAGATACCCGACGGCGCGAGTGGCGGCGCGTTCATGCAGCAGCGAATCGGACAAGAACTGGCTTCGCTGCGAGAGATTTCGCAGTTCCGCACGCTCGATATTCCCGCCGGCATCGACCTTTCATCGAATGATTATCTTGGGCTGGCAAGCGATCCTCGGCTAAAAGCAGCTATCGCAGAATCGGTTGTCCGCTCGGAGCGCGTTGGCGGGACGGGCTCGCGTCTGCTATCGGGAAATGCGCGCGAATGGCAGGAATTGGAGGCTGAGTTCGCGGCGTTTGCCGGAACAGAAACCGCGCTCTATTTCGGCTCCGGATACTCGGCCAACATCGGACTGCTCAGTTCCCTGCTGCGGCCCGGCGACGTAGTATTTTCCGACGCGCTGAACCATGCCAGCTTGATCGATGGCATGCGACTTTCGGGCGCGACGAAGGTGATCTTCCCTCACCGCGGCACTGCATTCTTGGAAAAAGCGTTGCGCGAACACGCGACAGGCGTGGGAGCGCGGCTGATCGTTACGGAAAGCGTGTTCAGTATGGAAGGCGATGTGGCGCCGCTCGCCGAAATGCTGCGACTTGGAAAGAAATACGGAGCGGCACTCATGGTCGACGAGGCCCACGCGACGGGCGTTCGCGGACCGCAGGGACGCGGTCTGGCCACGGAACTCGGAATCGAGCGCGAGGCGCTGGCGATCGTTCACACGTGCGGCAAGGCGCTGGGGAGCGCGGGAGCGTTCGTCTGCGGAAGCCGCGCGCTGAAGGATTTTCTGATCAACTGCGCAAGGACGTTTATTTTCAGCACGGCGACGCCGCCATATTTCGCGGGGCAGATTCACGCGGCGATGGCTCTGGCGCGGGCAGCAGATAGCGAGCGCGCACACTTGCGCGAGCTCGCCGACGAATTGCGCGCCAGTTTGGCAGCTGCGGAGATCGACTGTGGCGCGAGTTCGACGCACATCGTCCCGGTGATTCTTGGGAGCAACGAAGCGGCGCTGCACGCTGCAAGCGAGCTGCAGCACGCCGGATTCGCGGTGAGGGCGATTCGTCCGCCGACGGTGCCGCCGGGAACAGCGCGGATTCGCATTTCGCTTACGAGCCACATCACGAAAGACGAAGCGCGGCGGCTGGCCGATGTGCTACGTGCGGCGAGCGAATCCCTGGGCAAAAGCCGGAGCGCCAGCGTAGCGCATGGCTGAGCGTTTTTTCGTCACCGGGACGGACACCGGAGTCGGCAAAACGGCTGTGTCGGCGCTGCTCTGCGCGGCGCTCGACGCGATTTACTGGAAGCCGATTCAAACCGGCTCGCGCGAGGGCACGGATCGAAACACGGTGATGCGGCTCGCGGAAATCCCGACCAGCCGGACAGTACACGAGACTTACATTTTTTCGCCGCCGGTCTCGCCCCATCTGGCGGCGCGGATGGCCGGTGAGCGAATTGAGCTGCGCAGGATAAAGGCGCCCCGGATTGCCGCAAAGCAGAATCTGATTGCGGAGGGCGCGGGGGGCGCACTGGTGCCGATTAACGGGACGCAGTTGATGACCGACTTGATGCGTCAACTCGGGTTTCCCGTTCTGCTGGTTTCGCGCACTTCGCTTGGGACGATCAATCACACGCTGCTTTCGCTGGCGGCGTTGCGAGCGGCGCAACTGAACATCCGTGGCGTGATCTTGGTGGGAAAACCAAATCTGGAAAATCGCAAAGCAATTGAGCGTTACGGAGATATTGCCGTGGTTGGATGGCTTCCGTTTCTGCAGAAAATCGACCGGCGCGCGCTGCTGGCCGCATACAAGAAACATTTCGACCGAAAGGCTTTTGAAGCATGAGTTTGAAGCCGGTGATGAACCAAGAACTGCAAATCTGGCATCCGTTCACGCCGGCCAGCGATCCGCTACCGATTCGCGTGAAGAAGGCCGAAGGCGTGTATCTCTACACGGACGACGGGCGGCGAATCATCGACGGCATTTCCTCGTGGTGGGTGAATTTGCACGGGCATGGACACCCGGCAATCGTATCGGCTATTGCGGAGCAGGCCGCGCGAATCGACCATGTGCTGCTGGCGGGATTCACGAACGAGACTGTGGAAAAGCTCGCAGCGCGCTTACGGACGGTGCTTCCATCACAACTCAAGCACATTTTTTTCTCGGACGACGGCTCGACGGCCGTGGAAGTGGCTCTGAAGATGGCTGTCCAGTACTGGAGGAACGTCGGGAGGCCCGAGAAAAAAGGAATTGTGGCGCTGGAACACGCGTATCACGGCGATACCGTTGGCGCAATGTCCGTGGGCGACGATTCGGGCTTCACGGAATCATTTACGAGCCTGCTGTTTCCGGTTCATAGAGTGCACTCGGCGTACTGCTATCGCTGTCCAGTAGGCAAAACGCGCGTGACGTGCGACATCGACTGCACGGAGAAGTTGCGTCGTTTGCTCGAAGAAAAGCATGACGAAATCGCGGCGGTAATCGCGGAGCCGCTGCTGCAGGGCGCGGGCGGGATGATTGTCCACCCGGTGGAATTTTTGCAGCGCGTGCGCCAGTTGTGCACGGAATTTGGCGTGCTGCTGATCGATGACGAGGTACTGACGGGGTTCGGACGATGCGGGCGGATGTTCGCGGGCGAGCTTGCCGGCGTCGTACCTGACCTGATGTGTCTATCGAAAGGACTGACGGGCGGCGTGCTGCCGATGGCAGCGACTGTTTGCACGGACGAGATTCATGCAGCCTTTCAGGGACCCGAGTCTTCGCGGACCTTCTACCACGGGCATTCGTATACTGGGAACCCGATCGCCGCCGCGGCAGCCGTTGCGAGCCTGCAAATTTTCGAGCGCGAGCCGGTCTTCGAGCGAATCACCTCCATTTCGGAAATTCATCGCGAGCGATTGGCGGCAATCCGCGAGCACCCCGCGGCGGGAGACGTTCGATCGATCGGCACGGTGGCCGCGGTCGAGCTGAAAGTCGACGACCCTGGCTATTTCTCGAGTCTGGGGCCGAAGCTATACAATTTCTTTATCGATCGGGGCGTGCTACTGCGGCCGCTCGGAAATGTGATTTACATTTTGCCGCCGT
>JASHWB010000021.1 GCA_030044295.1 Candidatus Acidiferrales bacterium | reverse complement strand
GAGATCAAGCCAAAGATCGCGCCCGCTGAATAGGGCGATGTGCATGTGGTGATTAGTTCTCGTCTGCACGTCGCTTTAGTACAGGCTCGTTGCTTTGCGACGAATCGCCGCTCGACGGCTTGGCGGGAACAGCTGCGCCGCCTGTGGAAGTCGGCGGCGCTGCATTGTCTGCCTTATACGGGTTCTTGATGTACATGGCGGCTTGCGCCTGAGCCCCGGCGGTATCGTCGTGCGTATGTTCTGCAAGGCTGTATTCATTCACCGCGCGCTCGCGCTGCCCCAGCAGATCGTAAATCTTTCCGATGTAGATGTGGCTCCAGACCGCCGTCCACTTCGGATCCAAATCGCCGCCCAGTGCGGACCGGAACGCGTTCGCCGCAGCCTGATAATTCTTCTGGTAGAAGAAAGACTCGCCTTCGCGGAAATGCGCCAGCGAATAATCGGGTTTGATTTCCAGCGCCTGCTGATATGACTGCACGGCCTCGTAATACTTCCCGATTGCTGCGTACGATTCGCCGCGCGCCACGGTTGCGCGCACGCGTAGCTGGGGGCTGGATTTCAGCAATGTATCGTTCGGATCGATGCTGATTCCATCCGGCACGGGGCGCCCGAACGTATCCACTTCGAATTCCGTGGACGTTCCATCGACCATGATGCTCTTGTCCACCGGATTTCCTTCAGTTTGCACTCGCAGGTCCACCGGCATACGAAACGTATCCAGAGGCTGATGGATTTTCCCAACCACTTTGAACCCTTTGGTCGTGCGATAGACGATGTATTCCAGATTGAATTCCGGTATGCCCGTGGAATTTAGCCACTGCGAGAAAAAGGCCACCAGATTCACAGCCGGCTGGTTCGGTTTTGTCGCCGGGAGTTTCTGTGTCGTCATCTGCTCGAACTCATCGACCGATGCCGTCTTGCCCGCGTGCTGCGCGTAGAAATCGTGCAGCAGCGATGTGAACGCGTCGTCGCCCATTTCGGAGCGCAGCATGTGGAACACCATCGCGCCTTTGTTTTCGACCACGGAAATGTATTCATCCGAGTATGCGTCCAGATGCTGCGCCTGCCCGATCGGGCCCGCATCCTCGTACATCAGCGCGCCAATAGCAAAATCGCTTAGCTCGCGGTGCAAGCCAGAAATTCCATCTGCTTGCTCGGAATAAATCGCCGCTGCGTAACGGGACAACCCGTCCGTGAGCCACACGTCGTTCGGCGTCGCCGGCAGCACGCTATCACCCCACCACTGTCCCGCCGCCAGTTGCGCCAGTAGCGCGCCGTTTGGTTTGGTGCTCCACTGGCGGGCGCTTACCAACAGCAGCCCTGGCCCCGAATATCCTTCGAGCGAGCCATCTGGCATCTGCGCCACAGTCAAGCGCGGCGCGCCTGGACCGTTTCCGCTGAGCGCTCCAAATTCGTCCGTTAGGTCGTTCATCACCATTGCGAGCGTACTTCCGTAATCGGCGGCGGTGGACGCGTACGCCGGTGGCGTGTAAATCGAAAATTGGTAGCCCTGTGCCGACACTGGCGAAAGTTGTAGCGGACCTGCGACGAACGACCCGGCCGGCGACGGCTGATTGCAATGAAAAACATACGACGCCTGCTGCGAAGCGCCCGGTCCGATTCCCGGACGCATCTGCGGCGGCTCTGCGTTGCCCGTGCCGGTCACGGCGAAGTTGCTCGGCACGATAATGTTGAATGTCCCCGTGTACCGGTTGGAGGGGTAATTCGTCAGCGGAAACCAGCGCGCCGGTAGTAATAGGTACGCCGAATCCTTATCGACCGATGCGAAGCGCACGCCCCGCGTTGGGCTGTCGTCCTCGCTTGCGACCGAGCCGGCATACTCGAACGTGAGCGATACCGTGTCGCCGGGCGTTTTTGAGCCCGGCAGTTCGACACTCAACAGCAGCGGCGACTGTCCGTCGCGATCGAACGCCAACTGCTGGCCGTCAGCCGTTTTCACCGACGCGACGCGCAGGTCCGGATGTAATTCGACTAGCACCGTCCGAGAAACCTGATTCGCCACGAAATCCACGGTCGTTTGTGCCGAAATCGTCTTTTGATCCGGTGATACGATCACTTCCACGTTGTAGTTCGTGGCGCGGAACGGAAACGCGCGAGGCGCCTGCGCCGCCGCGATGCCCACGTATAAAATCGCAACGAGGCCGGCGACTGCCGGTCTCCGGATTCGCCAAATGGGATAGGTGGGAAACGCCTTTCGGGCCAAGGCAAAACACCTCAACCTCTAAGATACCAGATAAGTTCCCGCAGTTGCCCGGAGCCGCTGTCTCAGAGCATCCCGCAGAAAATCTCCGCCGCACGGTCGATGGCGCCACCCGGACCAAGTTTCACCCGGACTTCTGCCAGC
The DNA here is from genome assembly GCA_030044295.1 of Candidatus Acidiferrales bacterium. Classification (GTDB taxonomy): domain Bacteria; phylum Acidobacteriota; class Terriglobia; order Acidiferrales; family UBA7541; genus Palsa-295. Next base: position 3,586 of record JASHWB010000021.1, on the reverse strand, counting down.
GCGTGTTTCATTGTCTCGCGTGCCTCGGGTGAGTCCAGAAGCCGGCCCGCTTCCGCGGCCACTTTCTCGGGCGTGAAGTCATCTTGAGTCAGTTCGGGTGCTATGCGCCGCCCGGCAATGAGATTGACCATGCCAAAGTCACGCGTCCGCACCATGCGTCGCAGGATGGCTGCCGTCACGGGCGCCACGCGGTAAATCACCACCATCGGGGTCCCAAGCAGCGCTGCCTCCACCGTAGCTGTTCCGCTCGCCACAATCGCGCAGTCTGCTGAACCCAGCACGTCGTACACCGCGTCCTGGATGTGCCGGATATCGATTCCCAACGAGCGCTCGTATCCCGCGAACGGCTGCAAATCGATCCCTGGAGCCGCTGCGTGAACGAATTGCGCCGCCCCCCGTTGCGTGTGTTTGCGAGCAATGATCGCGCAGGATTCGAGAATTGTCCGGTAGTGCTGCTCGATTTCCCGTCTCCTGCTGCCAGGCAGCAGCGCCACGATTGGCCGCTGCGCGTCCAGCCCGTGTCGCGCTGCAAACTCCTCCCGCCCGCCCGACGCATGGACCACGTCCGCCAGCGGATGCCCCACGAAATCTACTGGCACGCCTGCTTTTCTATAAATTTCTTCCTCAAACGGAAAGATCACCACCATACGCTTCACCAGCCGCTTCACTACGCGCACGCGCCCCGGCCTCCAAGCCCACACTTGCGGCCCGATGAAGTAGCCTACGGGAATTCCGCGATTCTTCAGCCGTCGCGCCATGCCCAGGTGCGTCCCCGGCGAGTCCACCAGAATCGCGAGCGCCGCCTTGCGCCGCGCCGCCTCGCGCGCCAGCCGGTTCTGCACGCGCACCACCGCGGGAATCTTGTGCAGTACTTCGGTGATTCCGACAACCGCAACCTCGTGATAGTCAGCAATGAGCTCCACGCCCGCCTCTGCCATGCGTGGTCCGCCCATGCCGAAAAGCTGCGCACCTGTGCGCTCGCGTATGATTTTTGCCAGCCGCGCGGCATACATGTCGCTCGACGCTTCGCCGGCCGAAATCAGAATCGTCGCCACGCTCATGCGGAAACGAAGGTGACGGTGGAAGAAAGCTGGGACCCATAAGCGGCAAAGCCGGAGATGGTTGGCAAGAACGTATCAGTCATCGGCAGGCATGCGCTGTGCAAATCCGCTCGCCGCGGGCCCGGGAAGCGAAAGCTCCAGCTCTTGTTCCTTGTATTGCAGTTGATACAGCCTGTGATAGATACCGCGCAGCGCCAGAAGCTCCTGATGCGAGCCTTGTTCGCGGAGCCGTCCTTTGTGGAAGACGAGAATGCGATTCGCGTGTTGAATCGTGCTCAGCCGGTGGGCGATGACCACGGCTGTCCGTCCGGTCAGCAGCCGATCGAGCGCCTCGCGAATCAGCAGCTCCGTTTTCGTGTCCACACTCGATGTGGCCTCATCTAGAATCAGGAACTTCGGATTGTGCGCCAGGGCGCGTGCGAAGCTCACCAACTGCCGTTGGCCGACAGAAAGCCCGCCGCCGCGCTCATTCACGGGCGTGTCGATGCCTTTGGCGGCGCTCTCGATAAATGAACTAAGCCCCACCTCGCGCAGCGCGCGCTCGCAGGCGTCGCGGCTAATCTCCTGCGTCCCGAGCTTGACATTCGATTCCAGCGTGCCGGTGAACAAGAACGGATCCTGCAGCACGATTCCGAATAGCCGCCGCAATTCTTGCAGGTCCATTTCGCGAATATCGACGCCGTCCAGCAGGATTTGCCCGCGTTGAATTTCGTAGAAGCGCAGCAGCAGCTGGATGATCGTGGTCTTGCCCGCGCCGGTGTGGCCTACGATCGCAAGCGTTTGTCCCGGTTCAACCCGGAACGAGACGTCGCGCAGCACCCATTCGTCATCCTTGGGGTCCGCGCCTCCGTGATAAGCGAACCAGACGTTGCGAAACTCGATCTCTCCGCGCGGCGACGCCAGCACGCTCGGCTGCGCCGGCGACACAATCGTTAGTTGTTCGTCCAGTAGCGTGAAAATTCGTTCGGACGCTGCCATGGCCGTCTGCAAAATGTTGAATTTCTCGCTCAGATCCTGAATCGGGCGGAAAAACATTTGAGCGTACATCATGAATGCAATGAGTACGCCGATTTCGAGTTTGCCGCCGATTAGCCGCGCCCCACCGATGAAGTAGAGCAGTGCGATGCCGCCCATGCTCAGGAATTCCACCGCCGGAAGAAAAAATGCGAAGGCGTCGATCGCGTCTTTATACGCCAGCATGTGCTGCCGGTTCAGTTCCGCGAAGTGGCGCCTCGAAGTGCGCTCCCGGTTGAATAGCTGCACCACGGCCATTCCGCTGATATGTTCCTGGAGAAACGCATTGATACGCGCGATCAGCGTGCGAATCCGCCGGTTCGCATCACGCACTTTATTGCGAAAGAAATACGTGATCACGATCATCAGCGGCAGCGGTGAAAGCGTTGCAAGCCCCAAGTAGAAGTGCCAATACAATAAGAAGATGGCCAGCCCGAGAAGCATCACGAAATCGTTGAGCATGGCCACCACGCCCGATGCAAAAAGGTCGTTCAGCGCGTCCACGTCCGTGGTTGCCCGCGTCACCAGCCTGCCGACCGGGCTTCGATCGAAGAAGCTCATCGGCAACCGCTGCAAACGTTCGAAGATTTCCTTCCGCAGATCGTACATTGTCCGTTGCCCGACCACCTGCATGATCCGCACCTGCCCGTACTGGAGGCCGAAATTGGCCAGCAGAGAGCCCAGGTATGCCGCAACGATCCACAGTAATCCCGCGATGGCCTTGTGCCTGGCAATCGCGTGGGAAAATCCAGGATCGACGTACGTGTCGATTGCCACCTTGAACAGGTAGGGGCCTATGAGAGCCATAACGCCCACGCCGAAGGTGATCGAAAGCGCCAGCGCCACCCACCAGCGGTATGGGCGCAGATAGCCCATCAGCCGGCGCGTAAGCCGCGCGTCATAGATCTTGCCGAGCTTCTCTTCTTCCCGGAAATCGCTCATTCGCGTTCGAGCTCCTCTTCGAGGAGCTGCTTTTGATAAAGATCGGCGTAGTAGCCGCCCATCGTTAGCAGTTCGTCGTGCGTGCCGCGTTCGATGATGCGTCCGTCACGCATCACGATGATCTGGTCGGCTGTCCTCACCGTCGAGATCCGGTGTGAGATCAGGATCGTGGTGCGCTGGCGCATCACCCCGCGCAATTGCCGCAGGATGCGTTCCTCCGTCTCGGTATCGACGTTCGAGAGCGCGTCGTCGAGAATCAGGATGCGCGGCTGCCGCAACATGGCTCGCGCGATCGATGTACGCTGTTTCTGGCCGCCTGAAAGCGTGATGCCTCGTTCGCCGACCATCGTATCGAAGCCATGCGGGAAGCTTTGAATCTCTCCGAAAATTCCGGCGATCTCTGCGGCTTCATACACGTGCTCTTCGGCCGCTTCCGAGACACCGAACGCGATGTTTCCTCGAATCGTGTCGCTGAACAAAAATGTATCTTGCGGCACGTATCCGATCGCACGTCGCAGCTCCGCGAGCGGGTATTGATCGGCAGCCTTACCATCGATCAGCAGCGATTC
>JASHWB010000274.1 GCA_030044295.1 Candidatus Acidiferrales bacterium | reverse complement strand
TGTGAACGCCTGCATTACTCGGCTCCTTCGGCGGCGGACAATTTGCGGACATCGACGAAGTGGCCTTCGATGGCGGCGGCCGCGGCCATGACCGGGCTGACGAGATGCGTGCGGCTGCCTTTGCCCTGGCGCCCTTCGAAATTGCGATTGGAGGTGCTGGCGGAGCGCTCGCCGGGGAGCAGCACATCGTCGTTCATGGCGATGCACATGCTGCAACCCGCGTCGCGCCATTCGAAGCCGGCGTCGCGGAAAATCTTGTCGAGGCCTTCTTTTTCCGCGGCGGCTTTCACGACGCGGGAGCCGGGAACGACGAGCGCTTGTTTCAGAGTCTTGGCGACGTGCTTTCCGGCGACGACTTTCGCGGCGGCACGCAGATCTTCCAGGCGCGAATTGGTGCAGGAGCCGATGAAGACGCGGTCGAGAGAAATGTCTTCGAGGGCGGTGCCTGGTTTCAGGTCCATATATTTGAGGGCGCTTTCGGCGGCTTTGCGATCGACGGGATCGGGGAAGGAGTTTGGATCGGGAACACGGCTGGTGACCGGGGCGACCATGCCGGGATTCGTGCCCCAGGTGACCATCGGAGCGATGTCCGCGGCGGGCAGCTCGACGACCTCGTCGTACTTTGCGCCTTCATCGGTGACGAGCGCCTTCCAGCGCTCTACGGCCTCCTGAAAATCCTTACCGCTGGGCGCGAAGGGCCGGCCTTCCACATAGGCGAAGGTGGTTTCGTCCGGCGCGACCATGCCGGCGCGCGCGCCGCCTTCGATGGACATGTTGCACATGGTCATGCGGCCTTCCATCGACAAGCTACGGACAGCTTCACCGGTGTATTCGGCGACGTGTCCATTGCCGCCGCCGATGCCGATTTTTCCGATAATGGCGAGGATGATGTCTTTGGCGGTGATACCCTGCGGGCGCTTACCCTTTACGTCGATTTTCATCGTCCTGGATTTGAACTGCGAGAGGCATTGCGTGGCCAGAACGTGCTCGACTTCGCTGGTGCCGATGCCAAAGGCCAGCGCACCGAGCGCGCCGTGGGTGGAAGTATGGCTATCGCCGCAGACGACGGTGCAGCCGGGAAGCGTGATGCCGAGTTCGGGGCCGATGACGTGCACGATGCCCTGATTACGGCTCTGCATGTCGAAGAGATTGATGCCATTTTCGCGGCAATTTTGCGCCAGAGCTTCGAATTGAGCGCGCGCATCAGGGTCGGCGAGAGGCAGAGTGCGATCTTTCGTTGAAACAGAGTGATCCATTACCGCGAAGGTGAGCTCGGGGCGGCGGACCTTGCGTCCCGCGGCTTTCAGTCCCGCGAAGGCTTGCGGCGAAGTGCCTTCGTGCACCAGATGACGGTCGATATAGATGAGCGACGGCTTGCCCGGTTCTTCACGGACAACGTGCGCGTCCCAAATCTTTTCGTAGAGTGTGCGTGGTGGCATGGCGCAGAGATTACACCCCTCGGGCCCCGCGCGCAGAGTCGGCGCGCCGGAGGCTCCGGGCATGGAGATTACACCGTCTTAGACTTGAGCCTAGAGCGAAAAATTGCGCCTGAGAAGATGCACCGGGACGTTCCGCCCTTGAAAATATATCTGTATTCTTTTTCAGCGAGTTACGTGTGGTGAAGGTTGATTGCGTGTTCCGCCCTTGGTGAGCCATTTTCCGGGCCATTGGGGGAACAAGGTACGAAGATGCGGAGGCAGCCGAACGGCTGCAAGGTGCGCCCCGACCTACCGCGCGACTGCTTCTTGCGATTTCGATCTTCACCACTTCCGGTCCTTCCCCTCAGGATTTCGCATAACAACCCAGGCCACACAAACCGTCACTTAGCATATTACCACGCGACGCAAGCGACGCGCGGATTTCGTGCTGAAGGCTCAGATTTGAGTCCTTATGCCACGGCGCGCGTTGACTCGTTCGGTAATGCTGGACTACGATAGCGCCCCGTGCCCACGTCCCATCCGTTCATTGGCCGCGCTGTATCTCACGACCGAATCCTGAAAATTTTTGGCGGCGCAGCGCCACCCCATCGCGCAGAAGCAGCGCGCCGGGGACCCCGGGTGCCGCTGTGCTGACTCCTGGTACAAAACTTGCGCATTACGAAATCGTCCGGCAGCTGGGCATGGGCGGAACGCCACCCCATCGCGCAGAAGCAGCGCGCCGGGGACCCCGGGTGCCACTGTGCTGACTCCCGGTACAAAACTTGCGCATTATGAAATCGTCCGGCAGTTGGGCATGGGCGGAATGGGCGTGGTGTATGAGGCCGAGGACCTGAAGCTTCGCCGCCACGTGGCGCTGAAGTTCCTGCCACCGGAATTCGAGAACGATGCGGCGGCTCGCGAGCGGTTCCAACGCGAAGCCCTTGCTGCCTCGGCGCTCAATCATCCGAACATCTGCACGATTTACGAGATCGATGAAGGCGATGGCCGCCATTTCATCGCCATGGAGCTCTTGCAAGGGCAGACGCTGAAGAACCTGATTCACGGCAAGCCGCTGGACGTGGAGGAAGTTCTCGATTTAGGCGCGCAGATCGCGGACGCGCTGGACGCGGCGCATGGGCAGGGAATCGTGCATCGGGACATCAAGCCGGCGAATATATTCGTCACCAAGCGCGGGCACGCAAAGATCCTGGATTTCGGGCTGGCGAAGGTAACGGCGGCGCCTCGGCGGGAAGCAGATGTGGCGGCCGGGACGACGCTGAGCACGGAAGTTCCCGAAGCACAACTGACGAGTCCGGGTTCGACGCTTGGGACGGTCGCCTATATGTCTCCTGAACAAGCGCGAGGGAAGGAACTGGACGCGCGGACGGACCTGTTTAGCTTTGGCGTGGTGCTGTATGAGATGGCGACGGGGGCGTTGCCGTTCCGTGGCGACACTTCAGCGGTGATTTTCGAGGCGATTCTGAATCGCGCGCCAGCCCCTCCCGTGCGGCTGAATCCGGAATTGCCACCGAAGCTGGAAGAGATCATCAACAAGGCGCTGGAGAAGAACCGCGACTTGCGGTATCAGCACGCGTCGGATATTCGCACCGATTTGAAGCGGCTGCAGCGAGATACGGGTTCAGGGCGGTCGGTTGCGCAACAGCGCGCCATCGCCAGCGAAGCGAACGATCCCTCTTCAACCCCGAGTGTAGTTACACCCAAGAGAGATTCTTCGGGCCGGCCAGCCGACCCTCAGAATGACAAGTCTTTCGGGATAAGCGGCGCGATCCAGAATGAGAGCCGGGGGATCAGCGCGGCTGGGA
>JASHWB010000273.1 GCA_030044295.1 Candidatus Acidiferrales bacterium | reverse complement strand
GCCGCCGTGATCACCAGGCGATTCGGTGCGTAATGGCTGCGGAACCATCCCTGCAGCGAATCGCGGGTAAACGCGGAGACTGTATCGGGCGTCCCAAGAATCGGTCTGCCGAGCGCGTGCGGGCTCCAGAAATGCTCGGCAAAAAGCTCGTGGACCAGATCTTCGGGATTGTCCTGGGTCATGCGTATTTCTTCGAGCACCACGGACTGTTCCCGGGCGATATCCTCGCTCGCAAAATTCGGCTCAAGGACCAGGTCGGCAAGAATGTCGAACACACGCGAGAGATGTTCGTCGAGAACGCGCGCGTTGAAGCACACCATTTCCTTCGATGTAAACGCATCCAGCATGCCGCCGATGGAATCGACTTCGCGGGCGATTTCCTCCGCGGTGCGGCGTGCTGTCCCTTTGAAGACCATATGCTCCACGAAATGCGAGATGCCGTTGAGTTCCGCTGGCTCCTGGCGCGATCCAGAGCGCAGCCAGATACCAACCGAGACAGAATGAACGTACTCCATCGGCTCGGTAAGCACGACCAACCCATTCGGGAGAACTTCCTTTTGCGGCGCGTTTGTCTTTCTCACCATGTCCATAACTATTCTCGCACGGCGGCGGGAGAAAGTCATATCAGGCACAAAATGTATAGTTGGGTCAGTTTGATTTTTTGGAATGGCTTTCTTGGCGTGCTAAGCGCGGGCCGACGGGGCAGACAAAGACGTAATGCTAAGATAAAGTGAAGATGAAGCGCAGCACAAGCTGAAAATGTCGTCCGAGAGTCCCAAACCGGTGGCGAACCTGCTTGGCCGATCTGGTGCGGAGTTGCGGCAATTCCTTGAGTCGCTGGGTGAGCCGGGCTACCGCGGCGCGCAGATTTACCACGCCATGTACTCTGAGCGGAAATTCGATTTCGCTGCTATGACGAATTTGCCGGGGGCGCTGCGCGAGAAGTTCGCTCGCGAGGTAGCCATCGCGCTGCCGCGAATCGCAAAACGCTATCACTCGGCAGACGGCACGGTGCGCTACGTACTGGCTCTTGAACAGGCCACGCAAACAGAAGGGAGTCCCGGCCGGACCTTGCAGCCCGCGAACATCGAGACTGTGTTCATGCCGGAGGAGAAACGGCAGACGATCTGCATTTCGACGCAGGCAGGTTGCGCGGTGGACTGTCAGTTTTGCCTGACGGCCACGCTTGGCCTGCTGCGGAATCTGACGGCAGGTGAAATCGTCGGGGAAGTTCTCGTCGCGCTGGAAGACAACCGTGTCACGCTAAAACCGCAAACCAATATTGTGCTAATGGGCCAGGGCGAGCCGATGCTCAACTACGATGCGGTGATGGCCGCGCTTCGCATTTTGCTCGATCAAAACGGCGTCGGGATCGCGCCCAGGCACGTGGCGCTTTCCACCAGCGGCATCATCCCCGGAATCGAGCGCTTGGCGCAGGAAGAGGTCCGCCCGAATCTGGCTATCTCGCTGAACGCTTCGTCCAACGAGCAACGCGACCGGATTATGCCCATCAACCGAAAGTATCCGCTGGAGATGCTTCTGGAGGCGTGCCGCAAATATCCGCTGCGGCCGCGTGAATGGCTGCTTTTCGAGTACGTGCTGCTCGGCGGCTTCAACGATTCTCCGGAGGATGCGCGCCGCGTGGTGCGGCTGCTCTCCGGAATTCGCGCCAAGGTGAATCTGATCCCCTGGAATCCGGGCGCGCTGCCGTTCCAGCGGCCGGAACCTGATCGCGTGAACGAATTCCAGAAAATCCTTATGGACAAAGGCGTGCTCACATTTGTGCGCGATTCGCGGGGGCAGGACGTGATGGCCGCCTGCGGCCAATTGGCGCTATCCGAAGCAACAGCGGCAATTACGGCAATCTCGTCTTAGAGGCAGCATGCGAGCGAGGCCAGGCGCTTCTACCTGATACCAATCGCAGCCATCATGCGGCCTGTGATACGTTCGCGGCGATAGCTGAAAAAAAGATCGCTGCGGCACGCGGTGCAGTAATCAGCCGCGAAAATTCGGGCTGGCGCCACGCCGGCATCGGCGAGGATGGCGCGATTCGCGGCGATCAAATCGAGATTCACGCGCAGTGGTGGGGGCGCATGGCCGGGCGGCTTCATCGTGAGCCACGGCAGCCAGTTCGGATCGCTTTCCTCGGAAGCGAGGGCATCGAACGGCCCATCGAACCATTCCCGCGCGTTCGCGAACTGCGCGTTAAATTCGCGCGCGACGTCCTCCCCTACTTCATAACAACAGCGGCCGATTCCAGGGCCAAGCGCGGCGACCACATCCTCAGGCCGGGTGCCAAATTCCATTTGCATTCGGCCGAGAGTTTTCGCGGCGATGCGCCGCAGCGTCCCGCGCCAGCCGGCATGGATCGCGGCAACTGCGTGCAATCGCGTATCTGCCAGCAGAATCGGAATACAGTCGGCCGTTTGCACCGCGAGCAAAAGACCGGGCTCGCGAGTGAATAGTGCATCTCCCTGCGGAGTGTCTGTTGATCCGGTGAGTGCCACATCAACGCGATGGGGAATGTCGGAATGGATCTGGCGCAAAGTAATGAGCCGCATTTTACGGCCGTCGATCGCGCCGAAGAATTTCTTGCGATTCTCGTTCACGCGTTCGCGTTGGTCCCAATCCGTAAAGCCGAGATTGAGCACGCGCTCAGGAGCCTTTCTTCGCGAGCCATGCGCTCGCCGGCGAGCGGCAGGTCCGAAAGTCGCTGCATCGAGCTGACTCAGGCCCCCTGGCCGCGTGCTGAAGCCGTGAACCAGCCAATCGATTTGAGCCAAACGCGAAGCTTCGAGCACCTGTAATCCGGCTGTGCGGCGAAGCTTCCATTCAGTTTTGCCGGCACCGCCGGAAGTTGGAGTGCGCGCTCGCCGCAGCGTCGCCGTATTTTGACCGGTGCTCATCGGACGTATGATGACATCGTTTCATCGCGTGGGCGAGAGCGGAACGTCGTGCAGCCAAGCGCGTTCGCCCGTGAACAAACATTGGCGCCGGATCGTCAGGTATAATCCAACGCCTAAAGAGCTGCGACGGCACACGTTTCCCGGGGGGCCGATTGATCGTCGGGCTGGGCCTGGATATCTCCGAAATTGACCGTATTGAGGCGGCCATCGTGCGCCACGGCCAGCGGTTCCTCGACCGCCTGTTTACGCCCGGCGAAACGGAATACTGCGAGCGCCATCAGAACCGCTACGAGCGCTACGCAGCCCGCTTTGCCGCCAAGGAAGCGGCCATGAAGGCGCTCGGTACCGGATGGGCGCACGGGATTCGCTGGCGCGATATCGAAGTCACGCGGGAAGCGAGCGGTAAGCCAACGCTGCGGCTCACCGGCGCCGCGCGCGAGTTCGCCGAACGCTTGGGCGTCCGGCATATCTCATTATCGATCACCCATAGCGGGAATCTGGCGCTCGCGCAAGTGATCTTCGAAAATTGAGCGCCCGCCGCGAGCTAGGCAGAAGTAGCCGATGGATCGGTCGCAACCCTCACCTCATGCCACTGGTTCGCGGGGTGCATACCTGGAACGCGCAGCTTCAGGTAGTTTCC
>JASHWB010000272.1 GCA_030044295.1 Candidatus Acidiferrales bacterium | reverse complement strand
GAATTGGATATTCAGTATTTCGACCTGAACAACGGCAACTCGGCGTTTCGGGTCTTCGTGGGAAATCAGCTGGTGGACCAGTGGGTAGCGAATGACGACCTGCCGAGTTCAAAAATTGACGGCGACACTTCGACGCGCCGACAAATTCAGGGACTGGCGCTGCGGCCTGGCGATGTGATTCGCATCGAAGGTACGCCCGACGGCGGCGAGCCGGCGCCATTCGACTACGCGGCGATCCACGCCGGCCAGCATTGACATTACTCCGGTATGGGCCGACCGGGAGCACTTCCGACGGGAAAACCCGGGCGATTACTAGAAAGTTGTTGACATCGAGCCTTTGAGGGTGCATATAGTTCGGGCCACGTACTTAAGGCGACCGGACGGGAGCTTGCGACGAGGAAGTCGTGGAACACGGTGCACTATACGGGCGCAATCGACTTTTTATTTGTCCTATTAGTTCGACGGTGCAACTAATGCGTCGCGTGGACTTTACGAACACCGAGGTAGCCTCAAGCGAGACGGCCCGCGACATCAACCGCGGCGTACTTCTAAACCTGATCCGTCGGCGGCAGCCGATTTCTCGAGCGGATCTCGCCCGCGTCTCGGGACTTCAGCGAAGCACCGTCTCGCTCATTACGGAACAACTGATCCGTGAAAAGTGGGTCGTGTACGGGCCTGTGGGACGGCTTCCTCGCGGACGGCGGCCGACGTACCTGCGGCTGAACGACGGCCGCGCCATCCTGGTCGCCGACCTGCGCCCCAATCAGATAACGATTGCCGCCGCCGACGTAAACGGGCGGATTCTGTCTCAGGAGGCAGTGTCTACCCCGCCGAACATCGCAAAGGCGACTTCGCTTCTGATAAGCCGTTTTCGCCGCTTGATTAAGCACCATCCACACCTGGTATTCGAGGGCATCGGGATCAGCGTTCCGGGACGATTCGACGAGGGCGCTGACCGCGTGCTCTTCGCGCCGAACCTGAAGTGGTCGGAGTTCGAGTTAAAGAATCCGATTGAGCGGGCTACCGGAATGCGAGTGGACGTTGAAAACGCGGCCAATGCATGCGTGCTCGCAGAGGTCTGGTTCCGGCATGCCGAGAAAGTTCACGACTTGGTAGTGGTGACCGTGGCCGAAGGAATCGGCACGGGAATCTTCGCGAACGGCCAACTCGCTCGAGGCTGGCGAGGCATGGCGGGCGAGTTCGGGCACGTCCCTCTCGATCCTTCCGGGCCGGCGTGTGCGTGCGGCGGACGCGGTTGCTGGGAAGTCTTCGCTTCGAACAAAGCGGCGCTGCGCTACTACTACGAGTCGAGCACCGTATCACGCGAGCTGACTTTTCGCGATTTACTGGCGCTCGCCGATTCGGGCGATGCCACGGCACTCAAAGCACTGGACAAAATGGCGCACGCGCTCGGACGCGGCATGCGCATGATCGTGGCGGGACTTGCGCCTGAAGAGATCGTCATCGTGGGCGAATTTGCCGGGCAGTGGGAACGTTTTGGGCGAGTGATCGAGGCCGAAGTGGCCGCAGCGGCGCTGGCGAGCAATCCACCGCGCGTCCGGCCGGCGGACAATCCCAGCCTGGCGCGACTTCGAGGCACAGTCGCTTTGGTGCTGAAGCGGCATTTTGGGCCGGCTGAAAGTGCAATGGCGCGCCGCGAGTCGGCGTAGCGAGCGTTCGAACCGGTAACACGAGAGATTCTGCCTGGCCTGGGTGAGCCAGGCAAAGATGTGGGGACCCTCACTCAATCATGAACTGGGGGGAAGTCGCATGTCACAGCGAATTTTTGCAGGTCGGGTTGAGTTAGCTCGCACGATTCAATTCTCCGTGATGGCAGGTTGTTTCGCGCTGCTTTTGTGCTTTTTGTTTACGGCGACCAGATCGTCGGCCCAGGCGTTATATGGATCGATGACCGGCGCCGTCACCGATCCGGCGGGCGCGGTCGTTCCCGGCGCGCAAGTGACGGTTCTGGATACCGAAAAGGGCACGACCCAGACCACGACCACGAATACCGCTGGGATCTATCTGGTGCCGACTGTCCTGCCGGGCGTTTACAAAGTCACGATCTCCGCGCCTCATTTCACCTCTTTCGAGGTGGATAATGTGCGCGTTAACGCGAACGAAGAGCGCCGCGTGGACGCGCAACTGGCTGTCTCGCAAGTCAGCCAATCCGTGACGGTCACGTCGGAAGCGCCTCTATTGCAAACGGACCGCACCGACGTGGACACCAGCTTGGATACAACCGAAGTCCAAAACCTACCGGCTATTTCTTCGGAGGGCCGCAACTTCCAGGCTCTGATAAAACTGGTGCCCGGAGCCGGGCTACCACAGGAAAACAACTCGGCGGCAGGCAATCCGCAGCGCGCGATGGCTGAAAACGTGAATGGCCAGTCGACTCAAGGAAATAACACGCGCATCGATGGCGTACCGGACGCCTATCCCTGGCTTCCTCAAAACGTCGCCTACGTGCCACCGGCCGATTCGATCGAGAGCGTGAACGTCGCGACGAACTCCTACGACGCAGATCAGGGAACCGCTGGCGGCGCCGTGGTGAACGTGATCACCAAATCCGGAACGAACTCATTCCACGGAGACGTTCATGAGCTGCACACCGACGATGCTTTGTGGGCGTTGAACTACTTCAACCCTCCGACGTTCAAGAAGCCGCTCAATATCTTCAATCAGTTCGGTGGCGCCTTCGGCGGACCAATCAAGAAAGACAGACTTTTCTTTTTCGGCGACTGGGAGTCCACGCGACAAACTCAATCGCCGGGCGCCAGCAACTTTCAAACGGTGCCCGTCGGCGCGCTGGATGCCAGAACGGCCATTACGAACGGATTTTTCGACTTTCGCGGAATCACGGATAAAAACGGGAATCCCGTGAATATCTACGATCCGAGAACCGGAAACCCAGATGGGACCGGGCGGTCGATCATCACCTGCAACGGCGTGCAGAATGAAATCTGCATCAGCGACGTCGATCCCGCGGCGCTGGCAATGGCTCAGCTAATTCCCGCGGGGAATGTACCTGGCGACCCCGCCACCAACAATTACTTTGTTACCAAAGAGGGCTTTTTCCATCGAGACGACATCGACGGCAGAGTCGATTACGTGCCCAACTCGAACTCGACGATCTTTGGCCGCTACAGCTTCTCTCGCAGCTACATTTTCGATCCGCCTGTTTTCGGACCCGCTCCGACCGGCGCCGACGGAAACGCCAGCAACGGCGGACAGCTTGGAAACGCGTTTTCCAGGGTACAGGTCGTTGGTCTGGGCGGGACGTACACATTTTCGCCGAACGTCCTGCTCGATATGAACGCCGGTTATACCCGCCAGCGAATCGACGCGGAGAGCCAAGACATCGGCAACGATTTCGGTCTCGATACTCTGAAGATTCCGGGCACGAACGGCTCGCAATTTCTTCAGGGCGGCGAACCGGCCTTTCAGTTCGCTAGCGGTACGTTTTCACCCTTGGGGAATCCAAACACGGGAAACCCGTTCCTTTTCCGCGATAACCAGTACAGTGCCAGCGCCAATCTGACTTGGAACAAGGGGCGGCATTCGATCCGCTTCGGTATTGAATACGATCATACGCAGCTGAATCACTTTCAGCCTCAAGGCGGGACTTTTCAAACCGCGCGCGGAAGCTTTATGTTCACGGGTGTGGGCACCGAATTGGCGCAATGCACGGTCCCTCCCAGCGGCCCTGAACAGTGCGCCGTTGCCCCGGGGACCTTCACGAATGCTCAATTTAATTCTTATGCTCAATTTCTGCTCGGCCTACCCGACCAAGTCGGCAAAGCCGTTCAGAACGAGAATCCCAATTCTCTCCGGTGGTCGCAATGGGCATTGTACGTGCGGGATCAATACCAAATTAACCCGAAGCTGACCATCAACTACGGTGTTCGTTGGGAACTCTACCCGATGGCCTATAGCGACCACGGCGGCGCCCGTGTATTGTTCCCTCAAGGAGACATGAATGTACTAGTGGGAGGGGGAAACAGCGGGATTCCCACGGACGATGGCGTTAGTACAGGTCACGGCCTCTTCCTGCCGAGACTCGGAGTTGCGTACCGGCCATTTTCTAAAACGGTAATCCGCGCGGGATACGGAATCAATGCCGACCCAAACAACTGGCGATTCCTACGTAACGCCTATCCGGCTGTGACCATATCCGATTTCTTCGGTCCGAACAGCTTGGCCTTTGCTCCGGCCGCGAGCCTCACAGGCCAGAACGCGACTGGAGCCGAGTCGGGTGTTCCTCTTGGCATTACGGCGATACCGCTGACCTACAACGGGCCTGGGCTTTACCCGCTGCCGGCAGAAGTGGGAACCACCACGGTCCCGCTCAATTTCCGCCGGGGCTATATCAACACCTATAACTTGACCGTGCAGCAGGAGTTCTCACAGTGGGTAGCGAGCGTCGGCTTCGTAGGAGATCTTGCCATCCGGCCGCTGACTAACATGAACATCAACGCGGCGCCCGCGGGAGGAGGCACCGCCGGCCGCGTGCTTAACGCGCAATTCGGCACGACGTGGCCCGATATCAACGAGCTCAATCCGTTCGGCAACAATTACTACGATGCGCTGCAAACGACGGTCACGCGCCGCATCGGCACCAGCTCCCAGATCGGTTTTGCTTACACGTACTCGCGCGCGGAAGACTACGAGGACAACGAAGAGCTGAACGCACTCCTGTTCCCGTACTCGGCGTATCTGGCCAAGAATAAGGCCCTGGCCGGATTCGATCGCACGCACAATTTCGAAGCATACGGTGTGTACCGGCTGCCCTTCGGCGACGGCCAGCGGTGGGTGACCAGCGGCATCGGCGAGAAGCTGGCGGGCGGTTGGGAGCTGAACTGGGTGTTGAGCGCGATGAGCGGCACTCCATTCACAGTTACGGATACAGGTTCGGGGGCATCGCTGTTGAACGCTCCTGGCAACACGCAAACGGTCAACATCGTCGGTCCCATGAGGATCGTACATGGAGCGCCGAAGTCCTCGTGTTCGTCCTTGTCGTGCGATTATTTCGATCCCAGCGCATTCGAGGCGGTAACGGGAACGACGCCTATGCTCGGGGACGCCGGACGCGATATTCTGCGCGGTCCCGGTCTCTTCAACCTGGACATGAGCTTGATGCGTGATTTCAAGCTTAGCGAACGGTTCACTTTCGAGTTTCAGGCGCAGGCGTTCGGCCTGACGAATACGCCCCACTTCGCGAATCCAAATTCGAACTGCAGCGGTTCCAGCTCAGGTTCGGGCGCCTGCGACGGCGCCAACTTCGGCGCCGTCACTGGCACCCTCAACACGTCCAACGCCAGCATCAACACCCTGAGTGGTGCACGAGAGTGGTGGTTGAGCGCCAAGTTGCTGTTCTGACCGGGGACGCACGCGCTAGCTGAGTCAGGGAATGCAGTCACGAGCGGCGGCTACGGGAGAAATCCGCGCGCAGCCGTGCGACCGGTGCCGACCACAGCGGCGCGCCCCATCCGCCGGCGCCGGTTTGTGGCTGAGGCCCCAAACTCGCATTGCCGCGCATGAAATCCGTTGCTAAGATTTCCTCGAAGATACCGCCTCACCAAAGATTTGCTAAGGACATCCTCTGACGATGGGACACCCAGCTCTTGACCTCACTTCCCGAACCGCGGTTGTAATTGGGGGCACTTCGGGCATTGGCTTTGCGGTTGCGAAAGGCCTGGCATGCGCGGGCGCCAACGTGGTGCCAACCGGCCGTCGCGCGCCTCTCGTGCAGGCGGCATCCGACGAAATCCGCCGTCTAGGACGAAGATCGATCGCCGTCCCCGCAGACGTGACGGATTCCGCGAGTCTCGAATCGTTGCTACGCGCTGCGCTCAACGAGTTCAAGGCTGTGGACGTCCTTGTCAATTGCGCCGGCACGACGCAGCGCACGCCCACACTCGAGGTTAGCGAGCAGGAATGGAACGAAATTCTCGATATCAACCTGACCGGAACGTTGCGAGCATGCAAAGTTTTCGGCCGACATATGATCGAGCGCGGATACGGCCGCATTGTGAACATCGCCTCGCTGGGAGCTTCGCAGGCGCTTTTCGAAGTAGCGGCGTACTGCGCCAGCAAAGCCGCGGTGGCGTCGCTGACTCGCTCTCTGGCAATTGAATGGGCGCGGCATGGCGTCTGCGTAAATGCGATTGCGCCGGGGGTATTCCGCACGCCGCTGAATGCTGACCTATTGGATGGCACTCCCCGCAGCCAGGAATTCTTATTGCGAACTCCCATGCACCGCTTTGGGGAACTGGATGAACTAGTTGGTGCAGCTGTGTTTTTGTCTTCTGAATCAGCCGGCTTTGTTACCGGCCACGTCCTGGCCGTTGACGGAGGTTTCCTGGCGAGCGGTGTGAATCAATAGGCTTCCGTACCGGAAAGCGAAGTGGTTGCTCTGTAGATCGGGAGGACCCAGCATGAAGTTGCGGTTGCGTGAGAGAAAGAGTTGCCGCTGGGACCTGATCGCGCTCGGTGAGGTGATGCTTCGCTTCGATCCGGGCGAACGCCGGATATGGACGGCGCGGACGTTCGAAGTGTCTGAAGGCGGCGGGGAGTACAACGTGGCGCGCGCTTTGAAGCGCTGCTTTGGGCTGGAGACGGCTATCGTCACGGCACTCGTCGATAACCCCGTCGGACGCCTGGTGCAGGATTTGATTTACCAGGGCGGAGTGGATCAGTCGCTAAGCCGCTGGGTGCCGGATGACGGAGTCGGCCGCAACGCCCGAAACGGGTTGAATTTCACCGAACGTGGGTTCGGCGTTCGGCCGCCGCTCGGCTGCTCGGATCGGGGTCATACGGCGGTGTCGCAGCTAAAGCCCGGTGACATCGACTGGGACGAAATATTCGGGCGCCAAGGCGCGTGCTGGTTTCATACCGGCGGAATCTTCTCAGCACTTTCGGACAGCACTGCTGACGTTGTACTGCAAGCAGTTCAGGCAGCCCGCAAACACGGCACGATCGTTTCGTATGATCTGAATTACCGCGATTCGCTATGGAAATCCGTTGGAGGGAAAGAGAGAGCGCGCGAGGTGAACTGCCGTCTCGCTCCCTACGTGGATGTCCTGCTGGGAAATGAGGAGGATTTCTCGGCGGCACTCGGTATCGAGGTGGAAGGCCAGGACGAGCATTTTTCGAAGGTCGAAGTAGAGGCTTATAAGCGCGTGCTGGCCGTGGCGGCGAAAAAGTATGATTCGTCCGTGGTGGCCATTACCCTGCGAAGAGCGATTACTGCATCACGAAATGATTGGGGCGCCGTTTCTTACGATGATGGCGAGTTTTTCGAATCGACCTACCGAAGAGACTTGGAAATTATGGATCGGGTGGGCGGCGGCGATTCATTTGCGTCGGGCCTGATCTATGGCTACCTGGCGGGAAACGATAGCAAGTGGGCCGTCGAATGTGGCGCCGCTCATGCGGCGCTTGCGATGACTACGCCCGGCGACACGTCGATGGCAACTTTGAGCGAGGTTTTGCGCCTTATGCGCGGCGCAGGAGCCCGCATTGCGCGTTGATGAGCCGGATGTAACCGCATGACCGACAAACAAAATGTGTCTACGCGAATAACCGAGATTGGGATCGTTCCCGTCGTCCGGGCGACGTCCGCGGAACGCGCACTTCAGGCGGCTCGCGCTCTGCGGGAAGGCGGGATTCCGATCGTGGAAGTTACGATGACCGTTCCGGGGGCGATCCAGGCGATTGCCGAGCTGAGCAAATGGGCAGGTGAAATGCTGGTTGGCGCGGGCACGGTGCTGGATGCGCCAACGGCCGCGCGGTGCGTCGACGCGGGTGCGCAATTCATCGTTAGCCCCGGGTTGAATCTCCGAGTGATCGAAGCGGCTGGATCCCGCGGCATCCTTGTGATGGCCGGGGCGTTGACCCCTACAGAAATCGTGACTGCATGGCAAGCGGGTAGTGACTTCGTAAAAGTTTTTCCGTGCGACGCGGTGGGAGGCGCGAAGTACATCAAATCGCTCAAAGGCCCTTTCCCGCAGATTCGGATGGTTCCTACGGGTGGAGTGAACCTTGCGAACGTTGCCGAGCTGATTCGGGCAGGCGCCGATGCTGTTGGCGTTGGCGGCGAGCTGGTATCCAAAACGGCGCTCGCCTCTGGAAATTTGGGTCAAATCACGGCGGCGGCCGCGCAGTACATCGCCGCAATTCAGAATGCCCGGGCGGGCGCGACGCATAGCGGCTAATCTCTTGAGACGCTAAGCGATTCCAATATCCTCGTTCCAGATTTCGGGAAACTTATTGATGTAGCCGGCCAAAAGGCAGGCGCATTCGTCGGAATTCAAGTCGATCACCTGCACGCCAAGCGAGCGCAGCCAATCAATGCCGCCTTGAAAATTGCGGCTCTCGCCGACGATCACGGTGCGGAAGCCGAACTGGCGTACAAGTCCGCCGCAATACCAGCAAGGCGCAAGCGTCGTCACCATGACCAAATCGCGATACGTACGCTGCCGGCCGGCGTTTCGGAACGCGTCGTTCTCTGCGTGCAGAGAAGGATCGCCGTTTTGCACGCGGCGATTGTGTCCGGTCCCGATCAGTCGGCCCGTAGAGTCAAAAATGGCCGCGCCGATCGGAATCCCGCCCTCGGCGAATCCGGCGCGAGCTTCTTCGAGAGCGCGTTCGAGCATCGAGGCAGCGTTACGCAAAATTGTTTCGCTGATCGTAGGCGCCTCCCGGGAACAAGGTCAGCAAAAGAATTCGCACCTCAGAACATCTGACATTTGTCTTCGCGATAATAGCCTGGTTGGCTGGGCAACGCAGTATCGAGAACCACGAATCAGCGAGGATCCGGGCAGGAAAGGTCAGCCGGCTTTTCGGCGAGTGGCGCGGCGGCGGGCCACCGGTGGAGTCACCCTTGACGGTCCAGGTCGCGCCGCGGGCTGCTCTGCGGCGCCCGATGCGGCAAGGCTCTTCTTCAGCGCAGACATGATATCGATCACCGGCGCGCGATGTTGCTCGGGAACGGCGGCAATTTCCCTGCCCTTGCGCCGCGCCTCGATCAGGTCCTTCAGGCGATCCTGATATTCGTCGTGGTACTTTCGAAGATCGAATTTTTCGGAGAGATTGGAGACGAGCTGTTCCGCGAGTTTGATTTCCTGTGGAGCGAGCTTCATATTTTCCACGTCGCCAAAGCCGGGAGCCTCGCGGATTTCATCCGCGTAGTACATGGTGTGCAGCGCCAGCCCATTGCGATAAGGACGCAGGAAGACCGTGTACTCGCGCTGGTGCATGGTTATCTTCGCCACGCCCACGCGATTGGTGTCCTCCATTGTTTTCACCAGGAGAGCATAGGCTTTGCGCCCCTCGCTATCCGGAACTATGTAGTACGAGGCATCAAACGCGATCGGGTCGACCTCGGTAGCGTCCGCGAAACTCAAGATCTCCATCGTACGCGCTGACTCCGGCTGGATCTTCTTCAGGTCTTCTGGATCGATCAGGACGTATTTGCCCTTTTCGTACTCGTATCCCTTTACCACTTCCGAACGCTCGACAATGCGATCGTGGGTTGGGCAGAAAAGCGGCTGGCGCAGACGCGTGTGGCATTCGCTGTGCAACTGATGGAGACTGATCCGGTTGTCGCGCGCCGCGGCGTACAACTTCACCGGAATGGAAACGAGCCCAAAGGATATGAAGCCCTGCCACACCGAGGATGGCATGTCTAACCCCCTGTCCCGCTTTGGGCGCCTAGTGTATCACCGCACCCCCTTGCAAGCATTCAGGCGTTCCCTTTAAGACAACACCCGTGGACGGAGACTCCCGCGAGCACGGACGGCCCCGGGCTTCTATAATCGGACTAATGACGCGACTGCAGGAATACCGGCGAAAGCGCAAGTTTCGTGAAACGCCTGAACCCCAGGGAACTTCGCGCACCAGGAGTGGCGATCGATTTGTGGTGCAAGAGCACCACGCGCGGAGGTTGCACTATGATTTTCGTCTCGAAATTGACGGCGTCCTGAAATCCTGGGCCGTTCCCAAAGGGCCGTCAATGAATCCAGCCGATAAGCGGCTCGCGGTTCAGACGGAGGACCACCCACTCGAATATGCAGCGTTTCACGGGACGATTCCAGCCGGCCATTACGGAGCGGGACAGGTAAAAATCTGGGACGAGGGCCGTTTCGCCCCAGAAGGCGGCATTTCGGCGAGCGAACAATTGCGACGCGGAGAGTTGAAGTTCACTCTGGATGGGAAAAAACTGCGCGGCAGTTTCGTGCTCGTCAAGTTGCGGAAGAGCGACCCGGGGAAACCCCAGTGGCTGCTGATTAAGCACCGCGACGACGGTGCTCAATCTAAGGCGACTGCTGCGGCAACCGGGGATCCGGCCGGCAAATCGCGATCTAAATCCGCGGGCGGCCATAGCCGATCCTCGAGTGAACAGAAGCGATCCGGGCCTTTGCTCCGGATGAAAATGCCGGCGGGTGCACGCGTTGCGCCGATGCCTGGGTTTATTCCCCCAGCTCTCGCAACTTTGGCCGAAAAACCTTTTTCGGACCCTAACTGGTTATTCGAAATAAAGTGGGACGGCGTTCGCGCCCTTGCGCGTATTCGCGACGGGTCTGCGCAGTTGTGGTCGCGTTCGCAGCGTGAGATCACGGGCGAATACCCGGAAATTTCCGATCTAGCGTCGCACATCGACGCGCGGGAAGCTTGGCTCGACGGTGAAATCGTGGTACTCGATTCCGAAGGCCGAAGCGATTTTCAAAGGCTGCAGCTTCGTTTCGGCGTGCGTCATCCTACCGCCAAGCTAATTCAGGAGTTTCCCGTCGTTTATTACCTGTTCGATCTCTTGTACCTTGACGATCACGATCTTCAAAACGTTGCGCTCGTCGATCGAAAGAACATCCTGCGCCAGATCTTGCATGAAGACGAAGCAATTCATTATTCGGATCACGTGCTTCAAAAGGGTTCCGAGCTGTTTGCGGCGGCAGCCAAACGCAAACTGGAAGGCATCATCGCGAAAAAAGCGTCGAGCCCGTATCCAAAGGGCCGCGGCCAGTCCTGGCTGAAAATCAAGCTGGATCAGGAACTCGATGCAGTGGTTGGCGGGTGGACCGATCCGCGCGGCTCGCGCGAGTATTTCGGCGCGCTGTTGCTCGGTCTGTACGAAGGAGACAGCCTAAAGTACATCGGCAGCGTGGGGAGCGGCTTTTCAGTTGAAGTCCAGCAGCGCCTCTGGCCGCAGCTGCAGAATTTACGCATCAGCAAGTCCCCGTTCGCGGAGGAACCCGACACTCGTGAGCAGGCCTACTGGATGAAACCCGAACTCGTGGCGCGCGTACGCTTCGGAAACTGGACGGAAGACCGGCACTTGCGTCAGCCGCGATTTCTGGGCTTGCACGAGGACCATGATGTCGCTGCATGCACGTTTGAGGCAGAGGCAAGGGCGGGGTCCAATGATTCGACAGACAGCAAAGCGCACAAACCGCCGATGCCGGCTCAATCGTCTTCTATTCATCCTAAGCAGCAGAAGAAAGAATCCGTGGCGCGATCAGGTTTCGATAGCGATGATCGAGTCGAACACGAACTGCTACGTGGAAAAGCGGACGAAATATTCGCCGAAGTCGATGGACGGCAACTTCGCTTCACAAACCTGAATAAAATTTACTTTCCTGAGTCTGGCTATCGCAAGCGCGACCTGCTGGCTTACTACTTCTGGGCCGCACCAATGATTCTCCCGTTCCTGCGGGATCGCCCACTGGTGTTGCGCCGTTACCCAAACGGGATTCATCACACCCCGTTCTTTCAAAAGGAGGCTGGAAAGGATACTCCGGACTGGATCAAGACGGTAGCGATCGCGTCCGACAGTGGACCACGCAAGGGCGGCAAGATTCATTACATCGTCGCGAACGACCGGCCCACGCTGCTGTATCTGACGAACCTCGGATGCATCGATCACAATCCGTGGTCGAGCCGCTACAACGATCAGGAGCATCCGGACTATGCGTTTTTCGATCTTGATCCGTCTGAAGGCGCTCCTTTTTCAGAGGTGATCAAATTTGGCAGACTGCTGTTCGAGACGCTGGAAAGTTTAAAGTTTAAGGCATACGCCAAGACGTCGGGCGCAACGGGATTTCACATTTACGTTCCCATAGAGCCAAAGTACACGTTTGAGCAGGTGCGGCTTTTCGTCCAGGCCATGACGGACTTGGTATCCAGAAAGCATCCGGGCGTGCTTACTTCGCAGCGGACGGTTACGAAACGAGCCCGCGGCTCGATCTATATGGATGCGCATCAAAACTCGCAGGGCCAATCGCTCGCCAGTGTGTACTCGGTGAGGGCTTTTCCCCGCGCGCCGGTCTCCACTCCCGTGGAACTCAGCGAACTGAGCGCGACGCTAACGCCTGAGCGGTGGAACCTTGAAACCATTCGCGCACGCGTCGAACTGGCCGGCAATTTGTGGCACGATTTTTGGAACCGCAGGCAGCGGCTTGAATCGTTGTTCGATCACGCCGATATTTCAGTTTAGAGGCCGCTTTCAGTACGACGATTTCACAGCTGCGGCCGCGAAGTACCTGCCGACGTTGCGCTTCCCTCGACAATTCCAGCGGTCAGGGACGGCGACCCGAACGAGTCTGAGGGACGCTGATGGCTACGGTGCACGAAGCGTGTTGCCCGCTACACAAATGAAGAGGAGGAGAACTCAGTTCCCCTCCTCGGTGGGAATCTGGCTGTGTTTTTTACGCAGCGCCGGTCAGCTCGCCGGACTCAGGCTCTTCGCACAAGCCCGCCCAAAAGCGCGACCACAAACAGAACCAGGAATATGAAAAAGAGAACCTTGGCAATTCCTGCCGCGGCCACGGCGATTCCGGCGAACCCGAAAATCGCCGCAATAATCGAGATGATGAAAAAGGCTAAAGCCCAACGTAACATTTTTCCCTCGTCGGCTGGGTATCACTCCGACACACATGACGATCCATGACGCATTCTCGTGCATTCTCGTGCATCCTCGTGAGCGGCGAGCGCGAGCAACAATCTTCGAGAGGCGGGCGGCTGGCGATTGGGCTTCCTCTAATGCGCCAGCACCCGGGACGAGTTGTAGTTGCGCCCCGAGTGGTGGCATTGCTCGCCTGCCGCACCACGCCTCAGGAGAACCTATTCTTCTGTGCCCTCGTCATAAATGTTGCTCACCGTTTTTCCGTTAGCGTGAATCGCGTGCGGGCTATCATGGAAGGGCCATGGTTCTTGTTAACGACGTGCGCTCGATTCAGTTTCCTATCCGGCGAGTGGTCATCGAAAATGTCCATCCGGAGATTGACGCCGGACGAGTTCCGATCAAGCGCACTCCTGGAGAAAGAGTCGAGGTCACCGCCGACATTTTCGCTGATGGCCACGATCTTCTGGCCGCCCGGGTTTTGTACCGCGCCCAAAGCCAGCCAGAATGGTCGATCAGTCCGATGCACGAATTGGTTAATGACTCGTGGCTGGGCGAATTCCGGATTTCTCGTCAGAAACGCCACATCTATACGGTCCAGGCCTGGCCGGACGCTTTCAAATCCTGGCTACGAGACCTCAA
>JASHWB010000271.1 GCA_030044295.1 Candidatus Acidiferrales bacterium | reverse complement strand
ACCGACGGCGAAAAAGCCTCGCTGAAAATCGGCGAACGCGTGCCTGTGGCAACCGGATCATTCCAGGCCGGGATCGGAACCACGCAGGTGGGCGCTGTTAGCCCCCTGGTGAACACTCAATTTCAATATCTGGACGTGGGCGTGAACATCGACGTGACTCCGCGGGTGCATCCGGATGGCGACGTAAGCCTCACGCTAACCCTTGATGTGTCCTCGGTGACCGGTGAGAGCAACATTGGAGGAATCGAGCAACCGATCATCGGCCAGAATAAGATCGGTCCCGACCAGATTCGCTTGAAGCCGGGCGAAGTCAGCGTTCTGGGCGGCTTATTCCAGACCACGAATACCATCAACAAAAACGGCATTCCGGGCCTCGCCTCCCTGCCCTTCTTCAAGTATCTGTTCTCGGACAACAGCAACGAAGTACAGACAAGCGATATTCTGATCGTAATCACGCCGCACGTGCTGCGTGAGCCGGAGATCACGGCGTCCGACCTGCAGCCCATGGCAGCGGGCAGCGACACCAACGTTCGCGTCTACTACAAGGACGAGGAACCCCGGGACGGCGGACCTTCAGCGCTGAGTGCAATTCCCAATTCCGCCACGCAGTCTGCTGCGGCAGCGCCGGCGCCTGGGTCTGCATCGCCGGCGCAGAATCCAGCCACGCAACTTCAATTCACCCCCTCGTCAGCTACGATCAAGCCGGGCCAGCGATTGACGCTCGGATTAAATGTCGCCAACGTGAATGACCTCTTCTCAATCCCGCTCCTGATCCACTACGACCCCAAGGTGATCCAGGTGGAAGACGTAACAGATGGAGGATTCCTGTCCGGTGGGAACAAAGAAGTTGCGATCGTGCAACGAGTCGACGCACAGAACGGGCAGGTGATCGTTTCCGCTACCCGCCCGCCGAATACGCCGGGAGTGAACGGCTCGGGCGCTTTGCTCGGACTCGTAATTCGCGCTGTGGCGCCGGGCACATCCCCAATTCAAATTCTGCAGGTGAATGCGCGCAATTCCCAACAGCAGACCATCCCTATTGTTTCCGGCGAGGCTACCATCAACGTGCAGTGAGGATGTAATGGCCGGCCGATACAACACGGCAATCGTGGTAGCCGGGATCCAGCAGCCGCTGCCTCGTGCGTCGTGGCGTTTGGGCCACCGGCCTTCGTCTCAGTTAGGAATGACCTTGCTCGAGCTGATCGTCGCCTGCGCGATTCTGGCGGTGCTGGCGACCGTCGCGATTCCGTTGGCCCGCGTTGCCGTCGAAGAACGAAAGGAAACCGCTCTCCGCTACGATTTGCGCGAGATGCGCACAGCCATCGATCGCTACAAGGACGATGCGGACCAAAACAAAATTCAGGTGCAGGCCGGCACGGAGGGTTATCCCCCCGATCTGCAGACTCTCGTGGACGGCGTCCAGTTAACGGGAGCGCAGGATCAGAAAGTCCGTTACCTTCGGGAAATTCCGAAAGATCCGTTTACCGGGGACACGAATTGGGGCTTGCGCTCGGCGCAAGACGATTCGGATTCGACGCAATGGGGCGGCCAGGACGTCTTCGATGTCTACAGCCGCGCGCAAGGTACTGCTCTTAACGGCACGAAGTATTCGGATTGGTAGCTGGACCGCTCCGGAGCGATAATACGATGATGAATATGGCGGCGGAAATCATTCGGCGTTTCGGTCGGCAGTCAAAGCGGTCCGCCCAGGGTTTCACGCTGATCGAATTAATGATCGTCATTACGATCATCGTAATTCTCGCTACTCTGGCCGTCCCGCGCGTAGAGCGGCAGATAAAAACCGCAAAGTATGCCGCCCAGCAGCACGACCTCTCTGTGTTGAACACAGCGATCCAGCACTACACCGAGGACAAGGAAATGCCTCCTAACTCCTTGGACGACCTGCGAACTGCCGGCTACATCGGCTCAATTCCGAATGACCCGATTACCGGCCAGCAAGATTGGAATCCGGTGCAGTGCGACGAGCTATTCAGCGCCGATCAAACCTCAAGCCAGGGAATTTGCGGAGTGCAGTCGAGTTCGGATCAAGACTCGGGCCAGGATTCGTCAGGTAGCCAGCCTTACGGCTCCAACTGATTTCGCGGCTTGTGTCGTCCCGCCGGTTTGACGCGCCAAACAGTATTCGCTGTGATACGTCCGCGGGGTGGAGGAGCCTAGTAGCTCGTCGGGCTCATAACCCGGAGGTCGTTGGTTCAAATCCAACTCCCGCAACCGAAGTTTCTTCTCGCAAGAATGCCACTTTGATTCCGATGGATTTAGCCAGGTTTTCGCCAGCGTGTTTTTCATAATTCCGGACCACTCCGTACCGTAGAAAGTGTCGTTTTAGTGAGAAGCCGCTCAAAGGCAATACACCTGATTGTTTTTGTCGATAAGGAACATTACAACGTGATGCGCTTGATCGTTGGATATGGCTGCCACGTGAGCGACTCGCGCGCTGACTATTACTCGCCATCTCTGCACTGAGATGTCGTCGGCAACCAAATTCACCATACGCCGGAGCGCGCCACGAAACTCCGGCATGTCGGTTTCGACCAAGTCTCTACGCTTTACCTGGGCGGTAATATGAAGGGCATCGATGTCCGTCTGTGCCGCTCGCTCCAGCCCTGGCAACAGAGTGTTCTCAAGAGTGCCCAACAAATCCGGGATGCTGGCAAATGAAAATTCACCAGTTGTAATCTTCGGTGTCGGGGCATCTGTCTTTGGTCGCGCTTTCGAGGGAGACATGACAGGGGCCGGAGCGGTTTGCGGAGCGTCGAGGCAAGAGTCACATACAGAAATTAAGAAGCCGAGCTTCAGATTCAGCACCGCGTGGCGCTTGCTGGTGGACAGAGCCTCCTTGTGGCAGAGTTCGCATTCGTTCTTGCCCGCCATTATCACGTTTGGATGGCGGATACCTGCAGAGCCGACGTGCAGGCTACTGATGATTCTCTCGAAAATCGGAAAGTCCTGTCGCTCGCATTCAGAATCGGTTTCACAGATAAATTGAAACAGAAGGTGTCGTCCACGCCCAAAGAAAGCGGTTGCATTGATTTCTTTCCTCGGGCCGGAATCGACGCGATAACCGTAAGTCATCCAAGCCATTGGAAAGCCAAGGAGTGATGTTTCTCGCTTTCCGTCAAGAGCGAAGCCGCCGAAGGCTCCGTCCAAATCCCTCTCGGCTTTGTCCATGTACGCTTGGAGCCCCTTGCCGTCCTCTTGTACTACGGCGACCAGGACCGAAAGAAATGGCTGTCCGCGAGACACCTTGGGTCCAGCAATGCGTAGCGGTTGCATCCACGGATTTCCGCTCTCGTTTTCAAAAATGACACGCCAGCCTTTCGGTATCGTAACGCCGAAATTCCAATCCTTATTGAAATAGTCCTGCCCCTGCATTTCTGGCATGCTCGGCGTGGCCGACGCGTGAGAATGGGCAGGGACCGCTTCAGGCGATCCTGCAAATAACCCGGGCTCTGCCGGAGAGCCGAATAATTTCTTGAAGAAGCTCATCGTCGCCCTCCGTAATGATTCACGGCGGAGCACTCAAGGGCGCCTCAAATCGCGCGCCGTACTCGGGGCGGCATATAATCGCCCCTGGACTCACAATTTGTAAAGCTCCTAGATCGAAGGTTAGGTGTTATCTCGAGGTACAAAGTAAGGTGCGATAGATGGTCCTCTTCAACAGAGCTAAGCCGCAGTATGAATCATCAGATGGCCGAGGCGCCGCCATCAACAAACAACTCCACCCCATTTACGTAACTGGAGTCGTCTGAAGCAAGAAATAGCGCGACCGCCGCAATTTCCTCCGGGCGGCCCATCTTTCCCCGCGGGATCAGGGACTCGAATTGCCGCTTCGCCTCCTCGTCGAGAACCTGCTCCAGAATCGGTGTGGCGACCTGCCCCGGGACCAGCACGTTCACCCGGATATTCCTGCCCTTCAGTTCGTTGAGCCACGTGCGTGCGAATGAGCGCAACGCCGCCTTGCTCGCCGCATACACGCTGAAACCAGGAAAACCTTTCACCGAAGCATTTGACCCGGTCATGAAGATCGATCCGCCATCGTTGAATAGAGGCAACGCCTTCTGAACTGTAAACAGCGTGCCGCGCACGTTCAGGCCGAAGGCCGCATCAAAGTGCTGCTCGGTAATCTCGCCCAGTTTGACGGCCTCGCCCGTGCCAGCGCTCGCGAACAGGATGTCGATCTTGCCCTTTTCCCGCTTGACTGTATCGAACAGGCGGTCGAGGTCGTCGAGATTGGCCGCGTCGCCGCGCACGCCGGTCACGTTTCGGCCAATCAGCTTGACGGCCTCATCGAGCGCCTCCTGCCTCCGGCCCGTGATGAAAACATAGGCGCCCTCTTCAACGAACCGCTTGGCGCTCGCCAGCGCCATGCCGCTCGTTCCACCCGTGATGACTGCAACCTTACCCTCAAGCTTTCCCATGAAGTCTCCTCATTTGCACCCATGTGCGGTATCTTGTGGATCACTGATCCAGATCGTGGTTCATTATATTCGGATCACTGATCCATTTGTCAAGGGCACTCATGCGAGCCGACGCCAGAAAAAATTACAGTCAGCTACTTGCAGTCGCGCGTGACGTCGTCA
>JASHWB010000270.1 GCA_030044295.1 Candidatus Acidiferrales bacterium | reverse complement strand
CTGCAGCAAGTCGCGAACTTGATACATGTCGCGAGCTGTCAGGAGCACCTCAATTCCTCGAGCGCGAAGCTCATCTATGATCGGCAGGAAAAAAGGCACATGGGGCGAATTGTCTATATCGATCCAAACCCTCTTTCCATGCGCGCGCCATCCAAAGTCGCCGAACTGCGGTAACGGCCGGGCCAACTGATCCGTTGCCAGGGGATACGTCAAGCTTCGTTCTTCTGCGGTGTTCGCGTGTTTAAGCATGTTTTTCATGGAAAAGCTATGGCCAGCGATACTTCTCTACTCGATCCCACGAATGCGAGGAGTGCAGCCCAAGGACCAAGAAAAATCAGGGGCGGGACATCGGTGCGAGGACAGAAGATCGTTACCGAATACGCTCCCGTGGCGGGATTTTGCTGACCGTCAGAACGCGTCGCCGCCAAAAGCAACCGCTCTTGGCGTTGCCAGGAGAATGCGGACATCCAGCCACAACGACCAATAGCGTGCATACTGGAGGTCCAGACGAACCATGTCATCGAACCGAACGCGGCTGCGGCCGCGCACCTGCCACAGCCCGGTAATGCCGGGCTTCACCTCAAGCACGCGGCGGCGATGCCAGACGTCGTATTCTTTGTACTCGTAGGCGATTGGCGGCCGCGGTCCCACTAAGGACATATCGCCTTTTAACACGTTGAAGAACTGCGGCAGCTCGTCCAGGCTGGTGCGCCTCAGAAATTGTCCGATAGGAGTCACGCGCGGATCGCAGGTCATTTTGTAAATGCACGCGCCCTCTTGTGCCTGGCCGACGTTATAGGTTCCCTTGATCACCTTGGTGATAAATTCCTGATGGATCTGGTGATTATTATTGGCTTTCATAGAGCGGAATTTAAAGCAGGTAAAAGGCTTACCGAACTGGCCCAGCCGCTCTTGCTTGAAAAGAACCGGCCCTTCGGAGCTGAGCTTGATGACCGCAGCTATCAAAAGGAAAAGCGGCGAAAGCGCAACGATCGCCGCCAAACTGCCGGCGACATCCATCACGCGTTTCAGTAGAAACGGCAGCCGTTTCGATTCGCGCTCGTGCACCAAGTCCGGGTAGAAAGTCGGATCGGCCGAAATATCGTTGTGGTCGTCGTCCGACTCCGCGCCGAAGATATGCACGGACACCCCGACAAAATCGAGGTCCTGCGGTGCGAGCTGTGCGGCTAACGCCGCGTGCACCTTTTCCTGGAGCCTTCGAATGGCTGCGGCATCTTCCGCGGCGCCTAACTCAGTGAAGATAATACCGAGAATGGCCCTTTCTTTGTACCATCCGGCCGGGTCCGTCTCTCTTCGCGCTGCATCGGCAGCCTTGACTACCCCCGCCAAGATTTCCGATTTCCTGTTTGTGTTTATTGCATCCTGGGCATCGATCAGCAGTAAGGGGAATTTCTTGCGCGAGCGCTCGGCGCGCTTTCTCTCCAAGCAAAGGATTCCGAGGAAGAGCTCCTCAGGCAAGGTCTTGAGCATAAGATCCGAGGGCTTGAAAAGCTTTCGGCTATCAGCTCGCCCGCGGCCTCGGTGCCGCGAAATCTCCTTGACCGTTGCAGTTCCTGAGTTTTTTGTCATATGGGGGTTGTAAGGCCAACCAATTCTGCTTTTCGACGGTAGCGGGAAGGAAACATTGCACAAGCTACCGCCGTTTCACTCCCAAAGAAGAACCACGCTCTTCCAAGGTGCAATTCACCTACCATTGAACGGTAAGGCATGCGCCCATTCAAATGTCGAGGCATCGTACAAGTCATTTATTTTCAACATGATGATAGATCGATGATGGCGGGAAACCGTTCGGATTGGGGCAACGGCAAAGAGGGCGTGAAAACCACTGTCCAAATCGTGAAAAACCATTCCTACCGCTCGCCACTCGACCTTGCGGCCGAGATTATGTTACTCGCTCGCCGTTCCATGCCCGCCGCCAAGTTGCGGGACTCCACCCGGTCGGTGTTTTCGGACCGGCGCAAGGTCAGCAGGATCGGCCACAATATGATGAGGGCCAAAAAGAAGAAAACGAAGCCGCCGTCGCGATGGAGATCGCCGCGCAGGAATCCGGGATTTACGTAGATACTGAGCAGCGTCAGCGTCACGATCCGGATGCCATTCTTGACTACCGAAAGCAGAAGGGAAACCGCCACAAAAAGCACTTGCCTCCAGAACGAGCGCAGGTAGAAACGGGCCGCAAGAAGGCACGTGATGAAGAGGGCCATGCTCGAACGGATGCTGCTGCATTCCTTGGCGACTTCGATCGTGACGCCAGGAACCGCCAGTATCACCCCTCGTCGCAGTACCGGTACATCCACCATCTTGAATAGAGCGTATGAGATTTCGACCGAACCTTGTTGTAGCGTGGCAATCACGCGCGAGAGCAGCGCATCCGGCAACGGAACCATCAGCAACAGAAACAGAAGCGGAAACCGAGCGGCACGGGCTGCTTCAAAGCCAAAGCATCCGACGAAGGCGCCAGCCACAACTATTACGAAGCCTAGGGTTGTCCCTGACAACAGATGCTCCGCGCCACCCCGATAGAAATGCCTGTTCGCCAGAAAGCTGATAGAGATCCCAGAGACGATGAGGATAACGCCCGCGGGAACCGCGGCAACCGCTTCTGCGAAAATTCGGCGCCGTTCGGAAGCGACCAGATAGATCGCTATGAATGGAATCAATAAGATGTGGGAATACGAATCGCCACTGAGGCAAAGGGAGACGAGTGCTCCCAGGGATTTCCAATAAAGGAGCACAACAATCCCACCCGCCAAAGCGAACCAGAGATAGCTCGCGGTGCGCGTGGGAGCGCCGTCCCGAAAAGATTTTGCCATAGTCGTTTGCACGTCCGAGATGTTCAGCCGATGTGCTTGTAAAGAAGGCTCCCCAGCGCCGGGAGCAACGACTCGGGAGCAGTGGAACAGAAGCCTTTGATCGCTCGCGTCTTCAATCCCGTGCTGGCGTCAAACGCATGCATTGGCCTCCCTGAAGGAGCAAAACGGTAGTAGCTGAGCGGCGAACAGGTCGCCCCCCAACGGCTTTTGAACGTTACCAAACCGCTTTGACTGGCGTCCGAACGGCCCAAGTCCAGCGTAGTAAGTCCCAGGCTCTTAGCTTCCTGAATTGCATTCCAATAGAGGAGGTGCATCGGTCCGAGGTTGTGGAACGCCGCGTCGGACCCGCCGTACTTGTAATACAGCGTGTCTTTATGGCGAATCGTGATCATTCCCGCGATCGCTTTATCGCCTTTACAAGCCAACCGTATTTTCAGAGCTTCTCCAAAGCTTTGCATCAGATTGGCGAACCAGGTGCGCGGCTGCGGCGGAATTCGGTGCCGCTTTCGCGTTCCGACGAGTAGTCGGTAAAAGGCACCGAGCAGGGCCTCGCTTGATCCTTCACGGTAGGCCAGACGCTCTCTTTCTGCCCGGCGAATCTTTCTCTGAATCGAATTGTAATGGAAGTTGTTAAACAGCCTGTTCAGGGAGGGATGGAGATCCAATCGATGGAAGCAATAGTTGGCGCAGGTCTGCCAGTGCGCAGCGTCCGCGGCAGGCTCGTTGACCAAGGGGCGAATCTCGGCATATCGCCATCCCGACCTAGTGAGTTGCTGCCGGAAAACCGAAAGCATCGCGTCCGAATTGC
>JASHWB010000269.1 GCA_030044295.1 Candidatus Acidiferrales bacterium | reverse complement strand
GCGATGCCCAAGGGACTGAAGCGAATCTACGGGCAAGGCCATCTGCACTTCATCACCTTCAGCTGTTATCGACGACTCCCTCTTCTCGGTTCGGCGCGAGCGCGCAACCTATTCGTGCGGGTGGTGGATCAGGTCCGGAAGGAATACAGTTTCCGGCTGGTGGGCTACGTGGTAATGCCGGAGCACGTGCATCTGCTGATCTCGGAACCAGCGCGCGGGAATCCTTCCACTGTGCTGAAGATGCTGAAGCAGCGCGTGTCGCGGCAGCTCCGGCGCAGGCCGCGCCGGCGGGTTTCGGTGGCGCAGAGTTTCTTTCCATTTGCTGCGTCACCGGAGGGCCTGCCGCAGTTTTGGCAGAAGCGCTTCTATGACTTCAACGTCTGGAGCCGGAAAAAGAAGATCGAGAAGCTCGGATATATGCACACGAATCCGGTGAAGCGGGGATTGGTGGATGATCCGAAAGATTGGCCGTGGAGCAGCTACGCGTTCTATCAGCAGCGCGGCGAGGTTTTGATTCCGGTCGACCCGGTGGAATGAGACGAGTGGTCGCCGACAAAGGCGCGCAAACCCAAAAGCCCCACGCTCACAGACCGAGCGTTGGGCACCCACAAAGTCAAGATCGAAACCTGGGGCACCCGGCTAACTGAATGGTTCCCGCGGCCACGATTTGCATCCTGTGGTATCGTGCTAATAGGGTTGTAGTGCACGTGAGCGCCGAGGGGAGGACGCGATGGCGGACGCGGCGTCGCCGGCTCGAAGACGCCTGGGATTTTTCCCAAGTCCTACATCAGCCCGCCCTCACAGCCAGATCGACACAGCCAGCCGATCTAAACTGCGCGTAAGTCACAGAAAACAAACGATCGCCCTCTCTTCAGATCGACACACTTCTCATCAACCATTTCGCTGGCCTCAGGCTCTGCCATGAGCAAAACCGTGGCGGAAAATGCGACGGATTACCGTCCGGTTCACGCCCCACGAGGTACGTCTATCTCCTGCAAAGGCTGGCAGCAGGAAGCGGCCCTCCGGATGCTGATGAACAATCTCGATCCGGAAGTTGCAGAAAAACCAGAGGATCTGATCGTCTATGGCGGGCGCGGCAAGGCCGCCCGCAATTGGACGTGCTTCCACGCAATCATTGATTCCCTTCGCAGCCTCGAAAACGACGAGACCCTGCTGATTCAATCAGGAAAGCCCGTCGGCATATTCCGGACACACTCTTATGCGCCTCGCGTCTTGATCGCCAACTCGAACCTCGTCGGCCACTGGAGCGACTGGCAACATTTCGACGAACTAGACCGCGTCGGACTGATGATGTACGGCCAGATGACCGCCGGAAGTTGGATTTATATCGGCTCGCAAGGCATTTTACAGGGTACCTACGAAACCTTTGCTGCCGCCGGTCGCCAGCATTTCGGCGGCGATCTCTCCGGGAAACTCATCGTCAGCGGCGGCATGGGGGGAATGGGCGGGGCGCAGCCGCTTGCCGCCACGCTCAATGGCGCCGCCTTTCTCGGCATCGATGTTGATCCCGAGCGCATCAAGCGCCGCGTCAAGACCGGATATTGCGATGTGATGGTGAACGATCTCGACGAAGCGCTGCGCATCCTAAAAAACGCCGTTCGGAGGCGCGAAGCGACTTCGGTCGGACTTGTCGCGAACTGCGCCGACGTGATTCCCGCACTGGCGCGCCGCGGCGTGGTTCCCGACCTGCTGACTGATCAGACCAGTGCTCATGATCCCGTCGGCGGCTACATTCCGCAAAATCTAAACGCCGAGCAAGCCGCCGAGCTCCGTAAATCAGACCCGGAGACCTACCGGAAGCGCTCTCTCGAATCCATCGCCATGCACGTCGAAGGCATGCTCGCGCTGCAGAAGCTTGGCGCGGTCACGTTCGATTACGGCAATAACATTCGGACGTTCGCCTTCCAGCAAGGCGTGAAAAACGCCTACGATTTTCCCGGCTTCGTGCCTGCGTACATCCGACCGCTTTTCTGCGAAGGGCGAGGACCGTTTCGCTGGGCCGCCCTATCCGGCGAGCCTTCGGACATTCACCGCACCGATCAGCTGGTGCTCGAAATGTTCCCCGAGAACGAAATTCTCTGCCGCTGGATCCGTCTGGCGCAGAAGCGCGTCCGTTTCCAGGGCTTGCCCGCGCGCATCTGCTGGCTGGGCTATGGTGAACGCGACAAATTCGGCCTGGCGCTGAATGATCTGGTCGCGCGCGGCGAGTTGAAGGCACCCATCGTAATCGGGCGCGATCATCTCGATTGCGGCTCGGTCGCCTCGCCGTACCGCGAAACCGAGGCGATGCGCGACGGGTCGGACGCTGTTGCCGATTGGCCGTTTCTAAACGCGCTGCTCAACACCGCCAGCGGCGCGAGCTGGGTTTCCATTCACAATGGCGGCGGAGTGGGAATCGGCTACGCGCAACATGCCGGCCAGGTGCTGGTCGCGGACGGAACGAAAGAAATGGCCAAGCGCATCGAACGGGTGCTAACGAACGACCCGGGAATTGGAGTGGCGCGGCACGCGGACGCAAGCTATCCCGCGGCGGTCGCCTTCGCGAAAAAGTCCGGCATCAAAATTCCCATGGCAGGCGATGAGTCGTGATGGGCAGCATGGACCCGCGGTCGAGGGAGTTTCAGCAAAGCATTGAAGTTTTGCTGGGAGGCGAGTTACTATCTCGCCAATCAACGTGCCCGAACTGCTCGTCACCGGCTGCGCCGAATTGCTCACGCTCCGCGGCACCGTTCCGCGCCGTGGCGCGGCGGCGATGCGCGATCTCGGCATCCTTCGCGATGGTGCAATCTTTATCCATGGCGACCGGATCGCGGCCGTTGGCCCGCGCCGCGGCATCGAGTCGCTCCCCGAGGCGCGCCACGCGGAGAAGCTTGACCTCGGTGGGCGAGTGGTTCTTCCAGGCTTCGTCGATTCCCACACACACCTCGTTTTCTCCGAAAGCCGCGTGGGCGAGTACGAGCAACGAATCTCCGGAAAATCGTACCAGGAGATCGCCCGCAACGGCGGCGGAATTCTCTCGAGCGTCAAGGCGTTGCGCAGGTCCTCGCCACACGCACTCGCGGTTCGCGCCTCTTCATACCTCGAAAAATTCGCGCAGCACGGCACTACGACCATCGAAGCGAAAAGCGGCTATGGTCTCGACTGGGGCGGCGAGGCAAAGATCCTCCATTTGCTTTCCGAACTTCATCAGAGTCAACCTCTCGACGTCGTTCGCACTTTTCTCGGCGCGCACGTCGTCCCGCCCGAATACCGGCGCCGTCCCGGCGAGTATGTTGATTTGTTGGTCCGCCGGTGGATTCCGTCGGTCGCTACGGCAGGGCTCGCAGAATTCTGCGACGTTTACTGCGATCGCGGCGCATTCACGCTGCCGCAGGCTCGCCGGATTCTCAAGGCGGCGCGCGCTTGCGGCCTCGTCCCGCGAATTCACGCGGCGCAAATCGAGCGAACGGGAGCGGCCCGCCTCGCCATCGAATTGCAAGCGGCCAGCGCCGACCATCTTGACCGTATCAAAGCCGCCGATGTCCGGGCGCTCGCGCTATCGAACGTGGCGTGCACGCTCCTGCCGGGCTGCAACTTTCACTTGGGCTTGCCGCAGCGCGCGCCAGCGCGCCATTTGCTCGATGCTGGCGCCGTCGTCGCCCTTGCCACTGATTTCAACCCAGGCACCAGCCCTACGGTCAGCATGCCGATGATTCTGTCTCTTGCGTGCGACCAGCTGCGCATGACTCCAGCCGAGGCCATCTCCGCGGCCACGATCAATCCCGCCTATTCGCTCCGCGTCCACGACCGCTGTGGTTCCATAGAGGTTGGCAAATACGCTGATCTCGCCGTGTTCGACGTGGCCGACCATCGCGAAATTCCGTATCATTTTGGAGTGAACCTCTGCAGTATGACGATGAAGCGCGGAGTAGTAATTCACCCCAAGAAACCCTGATCCATGCGACGCCTGATTGAATGCGTTCCCAATTTCTCCGAAGGCCGAGATAGCGCCAAAGTAGAGGCCATCGTCGCCGCCATGCGCGAGGTTCCCGGCGTGCTCGTCTTGGCCCACGAAAGCGACGCAGACCACAACCGCAGCGTGGTAACCATTGCTGGCGAGCCGGATGTCGTTTTGGAGGCGGCGATTCGCGGCGTTGGCAAAGCCGCCGAACTTATCGATCTGACGAAGCAAGCCGGCGTGCATCCGCGAATTGGCGCGGCGGACGTGGTACCGTTCGTTCCACTTGAAGGAGTGACGCTCCAGGATTGCGTCGCACTGGCGAAATTGGCCGGGGCTGAGATTTGGAGGCGTTACCGCATTCCCGTTTATTTCTACGAAGCGGCCGCACAGCGCCCCGACCGCATGAATCTGGAAAATATTCGGCGCGGCCAGTTCGAAGGGCTGCGCCTGGAAGTCGCGAACAATCCCGGCCGTGCTCCCGACATCGGCGAGCGAGCGTTGCACCCAACCGCCGGTGCAACCGTGGTCGGAGCGCGCAAGTTCCTGATCGCTTACAACATTCTCCTGAATACGCGCGACGTGGATGTCGCGAAAAACATCGCGAAGGCGGTGCGGTTTTCGAGCGGCGGGCTGCGTTACGTGAAGGCCATGGGCGTCTACCTCGACGCGCGCAACTTGGCGCAAGTTTCGATGAACTTGACGGATTTCGAGCAGACGCCGCTGCACCGCGTCTTTGAAATGGTTAAGTCCGAAGCCGAACGATACGGCACGTCCATTGTCAGCAGCGAGCTGATAGGGTTGATCCCACGCCGCGCGCTTGATATGGCCGCCGAACACTTCCTGCAGTTCGAGAACTTCACTACCTCACACGTGCTCGAAAAACGCCTGGAAGAGGCACTGGCGGCCGGAGCCGCCGCGCGTGCCGGAAGCCTCGCCGCGAAGGTCGAGCCCTTTATCGCAGCCGTCGCTCAACCGACGGCCGCCCCCGCTGGCGGATCGGTTGCCGCACTCGCGGGAACGCTGGCAGCCGGGCTCGGCCAGATGGTCGCCGGAATTTCGAGCCGGAGCAAGTCGCAAGCAGCTTACTCGGCGCGCCTCGAAAGGATGTTAGAGGAGTTCCAGATCGTCGTGCGCGATTTGCCGGACACCATCGACCGGGACGCGGCAGCCTATAAGGCGGTGATGACTGCACGCAAAATGCCTCGCGATACCGGGCGCGAACAGGCCGAGCGCGACAGCGCCCTCCAGAGCGCCCTGCAGCGCGCGGTGGAAGTGCCGCTGGAAATCGCGCGCCGTTCAGCCGATATATTCGAAATGCTCGGGCAACTGGAGGGGATGTCGAGCCCATCGATGCTATCGGATGTTCATGTGGGCCGGATGATGGCATCGGTTGCCGTTCGCGGCGCGCTCGAAAACGTAGAAGTCAATTTGGAGAAGATCGAGGACCTCGGGTTTGCGGAGCGGGCCCGATCCGAAGCTCGCACGATCGCGGCGCGTCTGAATGACGCAAGTGTGAGCGCAGGACGATGAGATTATGAGAAGGAGTCTGGGGAATTTTATGAAAAAGCGAATCATTGCAGGTTCTGTGACTGCGCTTATGACAGCTGGAATTTTGCTGCTTGCCGTCGCGGCTACTTCGCGGCCAGCGTTCGCGGGGGCGCTGAGCACTGGGGTGATCGGGATGTTTCCGGAGAACGTGGGCGAGTTTGCATATGCGGATATGAAATCCGCCCGGCAATATTCCTGGTTTCCGCAGCTTCGCGAGCAACTGCTGCCGAGCCGCTTCCGGCAGTTCGAGCAGTTTCTCATCTCCGCTGGCGTGGATCCGAACACTCAGGTGGACGAACTAGCGTGGGCTGCGATTCGGAGCGCCAAAGGCGACGAAGACATCGTTGGCGTCGCTCTCGGATCGTTCACTCCAAGCGCGAGTGAAGACCGCTTCAAACAGCAAAAGCTGCCAGTGATCACCATCGGCGGATACAATCTCTATGCCTACGGCAGCGGCACAGGTCCAAGCGACATCCTTTTCACTTTCATAGACGCGAATACGGCCGCCTTCGGGCAGCGCGCCGCACTGCAACAGCTGATCGACGTGCGCAACGGGGCGGCGCAGAGCTTGCTCGATAACAGCCAGCTCTCTCCGCTAATCAGCGAAGCAAATGGCAACGGAATCATTTGGGCCGTGCTCGATAAAAGCTACACCCACTTGGCCATTCATCAGCTCATTCCACAGGCCGCGCAGTTCCCCCAGGCAGCGCCGATCATCAACCGGATGCAGGCGATGACGATTGATATTCAGGCAGACAGCGGCGTGGACGCACAGTTTCAGGCCGTGTGCAGTTCTCCGGACGACGCCAATCTGCTGGCTGCCGGCTTACAGGGGGCACTAATGCTCGAGCGCTACC
This sequence comes from Candidatus Acidiferrales bacterium, assembly GCA_030044295.1. GTDB lineage: Bacteria > Acidobacteriota > Terriglobia > Acidiferrales > UBA7541 > Palsa-295. Next base: position 6,679 of record JASHWB010000269.1, on the reverse strand, counting down.
AGGATGCGCAGTCACATCCGGATCTCGCCAGCGCGCTGAGCCAGGTGCAGGTGTCGCCGAGCGGCGACCGCTTGAAAGTGGACGCCCCTGTCAGCCAGGATCAACTGCTGTCGTTAATCCGGACGCGAGCTTTCGCTGTTCCGATGTAATCGCCTGAAGTTCAGCGAAAAAATTGGAACCTGGCCGGAGATATTCGAAGGGCAAACGATCAAACTGCGAATGGGCGCCTGGCCGCTCCACACTTTTTCACCAGACTTACGCGAGGGAACCCTTCGTGAAGTTCGACCGCCGTGCCGTCAGCCAGGGATTCTACCGCCTTCCGAACCTGATCGGCTAAATGGCGGGACTGCTCAATGGACAGTAGCCCTGCTGTCGCGGCGTCAGCCACGGTTTCGATCGTCACCTGCAGACTGTCGGGGAGCTCGTCTGCGGCCAGTCGGATCGTGCGGGAGCCGCCCGTCGCTTGTAGCACGGCATCGCAGGTTTTGCTGGTTGCCACAGCTATTTCGGACGCAGCTTGGTCCGCTAGACCGGCACGGCGCGCCACATGAACCACGATCGTTGCCGCGCCGGCAATCAGGCGCGAATCGCCGTCAAATTTGCATTCGACATGCACCATCCCGTCAGGCTGAGCGTTCATCGTCAGCGACTCGAACGTCGCATGCTTCGCGGCATTCCGGGCAATAATAGAGTCCATCCACACAGAGCCGAATGTCGTCCTGCGCCTGGCAGAAGCAACAATACTTCTGGCATGTGCACTTCGATTCGGGTCGATCGCACTGCGAGCAGACTGTGGCCACTGGACTGCCCCTCCGCCGGGAGCACTGCCTTCGATCCATGGTAGGTCACGTCCAGGCAAACCTACAAGCATTGGGCGCGAGGACTGTGCGCAAAGGCGCGAGGCCGCCCCGGCGCGTTGCTCCAATCACCCGCGAAATAGCTCATCGTGCGCCCGGGAGTTTAAGTAAGCTTTGGACTGACTGAACAAAAGTAAGCTCTGAGAAAGGCCCCATGAATCCCGTAAATTATCGCTATACGAAAGATCATGAATGGGTATCGATACAGGGTCCGATCGCAACGATCGGCATCACGGATTACGGCCAGGAGCAACTTCGCGACGTAGTTTTCGTGCAGCTGGCGAAGATAGGTGCGCAGTTGAAGGCCGGCGCAACGTTCGGCTCGATTGAATCCGTGAAAGCAGTGAACGACCTTTTCGCGCCGGTCTCGGGCGAAGTGACGGAAATCAATGCCGCCCTGGCGAATTCTCCGGAGATAGTCAACAAGGACCCGTACGAAGCGGGCTGGTTCCTGAAGATTCGATTGAGCAATCCCGTGGAAACCTCCGGCCTGATGGACGCCCAGTCTTACGAAGCCTACACCAAAGACTTGGCCAAATAACTCCCGATGGGCTCTCTTACCTGCCTAAAAAGAGTTGAGGCGCGGCTCTCAGACCGCGCCTCGAGTTTTCTGTTCGGCCTGCTTATTTTTAGCGAGACGGTTTGTCACTCTTCGCCTTTTCCGTCGCATTAGGCTCCAACGCGGTGATCGTTCGCTCCAGCGGGATTTCCGCACCTGCCGTGAGCGCCGCAGGATAGGAAAGCTCGCGTCCGCCTGTCTGTGCAGCAGCGGCTGTGGCGACCGCTAGCGTATCGGGGGCGGGCATCGGGACGAGTGCGCCTTCGGCTTCCTTCGAAAAGGTCAGGCCAGTCGATACGCCGTCCCAGTCGATCGAGATCACGTCGCCCAGAGCCACTTGATCGGTGGCTAGCAGGTTCGCCAGCGGATAGACCACGTGGCGCTCGATGGCTCGCTTCAAATGACGCGCGCCGTACTTCAAGTCCGTTCCTTCCTTGAGCAAAAATTCCCGCGCAGAGGAAGTCACCCGGAAAAGGAAACGTCCCTTGGCCGTTTCCAGTACGCGCTGCTGAACCATGCCCAGCTCGATCTCCAAAATCTGTTCCAGCTGCTCCGACCGCAACGGGTGGAAAACCACCACCTTGTCGATCCGGTTCATGAACTCCGGCGCGAACTTCCGCTTGGCAGCTTCCGTGGCCGTGCGACCAACTTTTTCGTCCAGCCGAGGGCGCGTGTCCGCCGGGACCTCCGGCGCGAAGCCCATCCCACCGGTCATTAGCTCAGTAATCTCGCCACCACCCAGGTTCGAGGTCATGAAAATCATCGTCTGCGACAAATCCACTCGCCGGTTGTCGCCCAGAGTCAGCGTGGCCTTGTCCAGAATGCCCAGCAGCAACTGCCAAAGCGCGTCCGACGCTTTCTCGATCTCGTCGAACAGCAAAAAACTGATTTTCAGCTTGTCGGTGTGAAATTGCGCGAGAGCCTCTTGTGTGATCAGCGGGTGCGTCTCGCGGTGGCCCAGATACCCCGGAGGTGACCCAATCAACTTGGCGATCTCGTGCGAATGCTGGAACTCCGCGCAGTCCACCTTGATAACTGCGCGCGGGTCGCCGAACAACACTTCCGCCGTGGCTTCCACCACTCGCGTCTTACCCGCCCCGGTCGGCCCCAAAAACAGCAGGTTGCCCACCGGACGCCCCGGCGAGTTCAACCCGGCGCGGAACACCTGGTACAGATCGACGACGGCTTGCACCGCCTCGTCCTGGCCCACAATCTTCCGCCGCAATCCCCCTTCGAAATCCCGCGATTCCACGCTTCGCAGCGTCGGATCCAGCTGCATTGCTTGCGCGCCCATGGTCGTGCTCCCCCTACCGGAACCTGCGTGCGCCTCCAGCGGTGTGCGGCACGGCGCGCTCGAACTGGTCGAGCTTCACATCGAGCGTGGACCGCAGCAATCGAAGTTGCGTCACAAGTTCACGGCTAGAATCGGCGCGATCGGTCACCGTCAGGAGCGGCGGCGAAAGATCGGCCAGGTCCAAATTTAAACTTCGGAGTGAATGCATCAAGTTCTGCACGTACGGCGACTGGATATCGAACAGCTCGATCCGGCTGTTGACCTGCTCGCGCAGCTCAGACCAGTCGAGATCGAGGAAAGGATGATTCCGCGAGACCTTACGCACCACATCATCGGTGATGCGAGGCCGTTCACCGAGTCGGGCCAGGTGCAACTGCTGCACCTTTCCGTCGCGGCGGACGTTGTGTACGAGATAGTAGGAGTTCCCCTTGCGCCGAACGAAAGCCACCACCGCCTCCTTAATCGGGCGGGCTCTGCTACAGCCAGCCCGTAGTGTACGGATCGTCCACTACACCGTCAATAGTTTGATGCTCGGAAAGCCCCACGGTTGCTTCGTAACGGTTATTACTCGCGCGGAACGTGGGCCGTGGTAGGTGTTCTACAGTAGGTTGCGCATTCTCTGGCCCTGAGAAACGACGCGGCAACACCCTATTCTGGTGATATCTATTTGATGTCGAAGTCGGCCAACAAGCTGCCACAGGCCAAGACGCGCTTTGATTGCGTTCTGGAACCCAAGTAGATGAGAGGAGCACCCGTGACAGCAGGGAATTTCGGAGGCATAGACATGTCCTGGGCACCCGTATACCGGCTGATTAAGAGGATCCCGCGGGGGCGCGTGACGACGTATGGCCAATTGGCGAGAAAGCTGCGGCTTCGAGGTGGAGCCCGGGCGGTCGGTTACGCCATGGCGGCCTGTCCGAGCGGCAGAGGCATCCCCTGGCACAGGGTGGTTGGCGCGGGAGGGCGGCTGCTGATTCCCGAACCGCACGGGTCGCTCCAGCGCCGCCTGCTTGATTCGGAGGGTGTTCGCGTGGATTTCGGGCGGATCGACATGGGGATTTACGAGTGGAAGGCGCTAGCGAAACAAAAGCGCCAGCCGCCACGCAAATCAGTGCGTCATCGGTGATTCGCGCTCACGTAGAGATTGTGATATAGATGAGTATTCGCCATACGAAGGAATCGTGTCTGTGGGTAATGCAATCATTCAGGTTGTAGATCTCTACAAAAATTACGGGGCGGTACAGGCGGTATGCGGCGTGAGTTTCTCGGTCGAGGCTGGCGAGGTATTCGGGCTACTTGGACCGAACGGGGCCGGAAAAACGTCCACAGTCGAAATTCTAGAGGGGCTTCGAACGCTCGATAGCGGATCGGTGCGCGTCTGCGGACTCGATCCGCAAAAGAGCGGTAACGAGTTCAAACAAAACGTAGGCGCCGTGCTGCAGTCCACTTCCCTTCCCGACAAGCTGCGCGTAAAAGAGGCAATCGAGCTATTCGCGAATTTCTACGAGCGTCGCGCGGACACCGACAAGCTGCTGAAGCAGTTTCAGCTCGAAGAAAAGCAATCGGCGTTTTACAACCACCTCTCCGGCGGGCAGGAGCAGCGGCTTGCCCTGGCGACGGCACTTGTGAACGACCCGCAAGTGGTGTTCCTCGACGAGCCAACGGCCGGTCTCGATCCCCAGGTGCGCCGGGAAATTTACGACATCATCGAGCAGCTCCGGCGCGAGAAGAAGACGGTCTTGCTCACGACGCACTACATTGAAGAAGCAGAGAGGCTGTGCGACCGTGTGGCCATCGTCGACCACGGTAAGGTTATTGCGATCGGCACGCCGCGCGAGTTGAAGCACAACGCCGCGGGAACCACGCGGATCGAGGTGCGGCTCGCGCGGCCGCTGGTCAATGGCGTTCTATCGCATCTGGAAGGAGTGGCTGACAGCCGGGAGTTCGACGGCACGTACGTGTTGCATTCGGTGCAGCCGCCCCAGACTATTGTCGCGCTCGTAAAGCAGCTTCAGCAGGACAACAACGAACTGCAGAGCCTGGAGATGTTCTCGCCGTCGCTTGAGGATGTCTTCATCGAGCTGACCGGGCGCCGCTTGCGCGAATGAGCGACTTCAGGAACTGGGGAAAAGTATGAGCACGACCTGGACATTGACGAAAATGCGCATGAGGCTGGCAGTGCGCAATCGCGCATTCTTCTTCTTTAGTTTGTTCATGCCGTTTCTGTTTCTTTTCGGCGCGGTGATATTCTTTGCGAAAGGGTCTGGCGGATGGATCGCGTACATCCTGGGCGTCATCCTGACGCTGACAGTGATGGGCAGCTTTTGGGGCCTTAGCGTGCAACTGGTCACGTTTCGCGAGCATGGCGTGTTGCGCCGGTTTCGCCTCGCGCCGGTGAGCGCCAGCGCGATGCTGGCATCCAGCATCATTTCCAATTATTTCCTGACGCTTCCCATTGTGGTGATCGAGATCATCGTATGCCGCTATGCCTTTCATTTGCGTTCGTGGGGAAACTTGTGGGGCATTTTCGTCCTGGTGACACTCGGGTCGGCGGCCTTTGCGGCGTTCGGATTGACCATCGCCAGCGTGACGAACACGATGCAAGAAACGCAGATGATCAATAACCTGATCTGGATGGGTTTCTTGTTCCTGTCCGGCGCCACCATCCCGCTAGCATTTTTCCCCGGCTGGCTACAACGAGTTGCATTATTCATTCCCGCTACATATCTGGCCACCGGACTGGAATTTTCGGCCACCAATCAAGCCGGTTTGACCGAAATCGTCACGGACCTGGTGGCATTGGCGATCGGGCTCTGGCTGGCGTTTGAGGTTTCTCGGCAACTCTTTCGCTGGGAACCTGAAGCGAAGGCGCCGCGGCGCGCGAAGCTTTGGGCTGTAGCAGCGCTGGTGCCGTTCATTGTTTTTGGCATCTGGGAAAACTATACGGGCACGCGACTGAAGGAAATGAATCAAAACTATCACGCGCTGAGCAGCGAGATGGCAGGCTTTCTGCCGACCCGGAAGTAACGCCCTCCGATGCGGCTCTTTCACGCCGCCTGAATCCAATATCATGCTGTCAACATCGAAGGGGCGGTGTAACCTCTAGCCTCGCAAACGGAGGTTTTCGATGAAGGCGATTCGGGTGGAGGAATTTGGCGGGCCGGAAAACTTGCGAATGCAGAACGTCCCGGACTTGAAGCCGGGCCCGGGCCAGGCGGTGGTGCGAATACGGGCTGCCGGCGTGAATCCCGTTGATACGTACATGCGGGCCGGTGTCTATCCAAGAAAACCCACCCTGCCTTATACGCCCGGGACGGACGGCGCGGGCACAATCGAAGCCGTTGGAGAAGGCGCCACACGATTCAAAGTAGGCGATCGGGTGTACACAGCGGGCAGTCTGACAGGCACTTACGCTGAGCAATCGCTTTGCGAGGAGCGCAGCCTGTTTCCGCTGCCAGCGAATGCTTCTTTTGCGCAGGGCGCGGCCATGCACGTTCCTTACGCGACGGCATATCGGGGCCTTTTCCACCGCGCCCAAGCACGGCCGGGAGAAACACTGCTGGTGCATGGTGCGACCGGCGGCGTAGGAACAGCGGCCGTTCAGCTCGCGCGTGCTGCGGGGCTGCACGTGATTGGCACGGCCGGATCCGATCGGGGCAGGAATCTGGCGCTAGCTGAAGGCGCACACGAAGTGCTCGATCACAAGGCTCCCAACCATTTCGACCAGGCTTTGGCGTTAACTGGCGGACGCGGCTTCGACGTCATTCTCGAAATGCTGGCAAACGTCAACCTGGCCAGGGATCTGAGCATTCTGGCGCCGAAGGGGCGAGTAGTCGTGATCGGTAACCGGGGCACCATCGAGATTAATCCGCGCGACGCTATGATGCGCGATGGCTCGATCCTCGGAATGAGCTTGTGGAACGCCTCGCCCGAGGATTTGTTCAGCATTCATTCGGCACTGGTAGCCGG